>NZ_JBJHZX010000055.1:0-21468 GCF_045310515.1 Candidatus Clostridium eludens
CACATACCTTCTATACACTTATATGTTATAACTTCTCTTTCAACCTTACTAAGTGAATTTAAAGCTCTATCAGCCTGATCTAATTTTGTTTCCATAATTTTTATTCTATTATTCAATAAATTTAATTTGCCGTCTGTATGTTCTATTCTACAACCATCATTACTCAACGCCGTATATTCTTCTTTTAAGCTCTCAATACCTGCTTTTATACTCTTATACTTGCGCAACCATTTTTCAGCCTCCGATATCCTATCAAATTCTTTTTTATTCATGTCCATACCTCCCAGATAAAATAAAAAAGGCACCACTCCATTTATGGAATAGTACCTCCTTAATAGGTCAGTCCTACTTATAATTTCTCTTTATATTTATTCATTAAGTTAATATTCAAATCTCCATTTGTATGTTTTATGTTTATTTGGAACTCAATTCATATTCTTCCTCTGATTCATTAGTGGAAGTTTTCTCTGTACTTCTATCTTTTGTTTTGACCTTGGATTTTTTAAGTTCCTTAATCATTTCTGATTTTTCAGTAACATCCATAATCCTCTGTGACCTTGCTATGGCCGTATACTGGATTATTATATTTTCCCAGAGCATATCTAAAGGATCCTTTATCATAATATCTTGCACCACCTCCATTGTTTCAGGAGGAAAAATCTTAGAAAAAAACTATGGGATTCAGCGTTTTTATTCCATTTTGATACGCTGCTCACATGACCTTTTGAGTTCTTATTTTGTGGTTGGCCGCCCTTTTTACGTTTAGTTGCGCAACTATTCCCGTTTGATTGCGCAATTTTATTTTTATTGTCCCAATTATCCTGGGCTTTCCAATTTCTAACCTAACTTTCGGAAATATTTAAAATCTTCGCTATGTCCTTACATAGTAGTGTTTTACCCGATTCCATGTACATTTGCTTAGCTTTATCCCTATTGGGACTTCTCTGTCTCGACATCTCTACATTGTCACCACCCGCCTATTCGTTTTGTTTTGGAAATTAAACAAGGAGAGGCATTCCCCTCTCCTCGGTCCTGTTTTATCTTTATTTAATTTTTCATCTTGATTAAGCTTTTCTTTTATGATGTCTCTTATCTTCATCCCCCCTTTCTCACTTAACTTGTTATTTTATGCACTATTTTTACAAATTATCCGCAAGTTATACATATTATCCACAATATTCAAACAATTTGACTTTTTCCAACAAAAACAAGCACTCAATAATACTAAGTGCTTATTTCAATAATTATTTTAAAAGGAGTCTAATAATCTAACATGTCAACTTCTGGCAGTTGCATTTGAATTTAGAGTGCCCTGCAACTACAGACACTAGCTTAAATTTCCATTTGGAAAACTAAATTTATGAGCCATTTATTGATGTTACATTTATTATATACGATATTTGTTACAATCTAATGTCATATATAACAACTATTTGTAAACAATATAAAATTAATTACCCTAGATGACGTATGCCTACTTTCATGATGTATACATCCTTCTAAGGAGATAATTACTATTTTTAGTTAACACTTAAATGTCTAATGTATATGGAAAGTTGAAACTGTATATTTGTATATCCATCAAAGGTAATCATTTGAGGATCAGGTTTGGGTATTACTTTAACTTCACAATTTCTATTTAATTTTTTATGTTCCAGTTTTATTTCTTTTATTTTATCTTCTAGACATTCTAATTTATTTGCACTATAAACCATGGTAATATTCGGAAAATCATGCATCATACTCACCCCTTCGAATAGTTGTTCTTATTTTCTCTAAGTTTATTTCCTTAGGACACTTATAATCATATATGGTATTTATTACAGTTTAATGACATAATCATTAACTATTTGTAACAAATACCATTATTTTGTGAACAACATAAAAATAAGCACCTTGGATGGTAGATGCTTATCTCTTTATATTACCTTATGGTAATATGGGACCTATTAATAATTATTTTATATACTTATTCTTAAAATTTCCTTAAAAATGAAAAATAATTAACTCATATTTTACGATTTTCCGCATTGACAGCTCCATTTGACCCTGGAGCCACAGGTATATTGGAATATTTACCATGAATTGCTACCAGTGAGTTCCTAATGTTCTCACTATAACTATCATACTACATTTTGGCAATATTTTAGTTCCAACCTAATTCCATTTTAATTCCTACTTAATTCCTGAATAATTCCTAATATCCTTGAATTACAATTCTTTTTACAAGTTCTCCTTGTGAGTATTTGCCGGAAAGGTATTCCTGGACAACTTGTTCCTTTAGTTCTTTTGAATATTTTTTGTAAGTCTCCAACTCTTTTAGTCCACCTACTCCATACTTCTCATAGTTGTATCTCCATTTATAAAAGGCATAAACACTAATCCTATACTTAACATGGATTTCTTGTATTCACATACTCCTATTCCTATATTCCATTAAAATCTTGTATTTTTCCTCTACTGTATATTTAGTTCTTCTGAACATAAAGATACTCCCCTTTCTAGTAACAGATTTCTTATTTTTTAATCTGTCTACCTTAAGAGGAGCATATCATCTCTGAATAATACGGTATACGATATTTAAATAAATTATTTGTCCCTAATGCCAATATTAAAGCTATAGTATATAAAACTCTATCGTAATTCTAATAATTAATTTGTTACTATATTATCTTATTGACCAACAGTTAATGTAGCACTTCACTTGTTGAAACTCCTGTAATTGGGTCATTTATTAATCGGAGGATAATTTATCCTTATGGATTCACGAGCTACGACGTCTATTAGTGTGACAATGACTGTTTTATCAGTATCATAAGAGGAGTCAAATGTTATCGTACCGATTCCTGTTGATGGATCTAATGTTACTGATGAGCTAAAAGTTGCAACTCCAATTATCTCTGAAGTTGGAATTGATTTAGTAATATCTGCACCATTTTTATCTAATACTTCGTATTGAAAAGTAGCTGTATTCGTTCCTGTCTTCGTTAAATTAGTTGAAATAAACTTAATTTCATTCGCTTCTGAAGTAATAGATGAAGGCGTTGAAGCTGCGGATTTACCTATAAGCTCGTTAACAACCTCATCTGAGATTACTCCTGTACCACCTAATACATTAATGTTCGATATAGCACTAGAATTATTAGTAAAATACTCTTTTTCAGCACTTGGATTATTCCCAACCAAGACTAATGGATTAGAATTTTTGCCTGACAAAATAGAACCACTTAAAGCATCTGGAAAATTCTCACCGCTAGCTAAATACACTGTACTTAAATCCAAATCGCTCTTAAATTTATCTATAATATTCAAGTTTATTTGATATTTGTCGTCTCCTGTTATTAGCTCTACATTAGACAAACCTGTCAGTACTGTATTGTTCAATGATGTCCCTGAACCAATAAAATATGTTGTAGCCAATTTATGACTGTTAATATAATTTTTTACAACATCTGGAATTCCATTATGGTTAACTAATATGATAGGCATATTTCTTTTTATAGCTATAGGTGATATAGATAAGGCATCTGGAAAGCTCTCACCTGTAACTATTGCAATTTCATTAACGTTGTCCAGTTGTTCGGCTACTTTTATACATGTTTCATAACGGTCTTGTCCAGCTATTCTTGTTACTACTATGCCTGAAGAAGTCAACTGTTGATCAACTGCTGTCGAAACACTTCCTGTACCTCCTATAATAATAATATTTTTAATTTTTAGTTGTTGGATTGCATTTAATGTATCTGAAGGTATGGAATTAGTTTCAGTCAAAAGTATTGGAGCATTATATTTTTTAGCTAATGGTGCAGCACTTATAGCATCTGGAAAATTTTCTCCACTAGCTAAAATTGCATAATCCGATTGGGTCCACCCGCTTAAGGCAATTGCTGCAGAAGTTGCATATCTATCAGTGCCTGACAATCTTTTGACAGTTGGAGTACCATCTGCCGCCAAAACTGTAGCCGTGGAAAATAGTAGCAAGACTAATACCGTAAAAATAAATGATAGTCTAATCTTTTTTTATTCATATCAACACCTCTCCCTTAGGTACATTATACCATAATTGCTATCAGATGTTAATACTTTCACAATCTTCCTTAGTAACTATTGTCATAATAATAATTTAAATGTCATCGTTTGTATAACAAATAGTGATAGTTAGTTCGCAAATTTTTCATTCTAAGCACTAACCCACATATCCCAGTTAATTATATTTTTAATAAGCTTATGCCTCCTTTTAGTAACCGCACCCTGGGACATATTAAATTTCATTCCAACCTGCCAATCTGCCTTTTTATACTTGTATTTCTCTTTTAAAAATTCCTGGTCCTCAATCCTTAAATCCTTAATATTAGCCTCAATAACAGCATTGTCTGCTTCCATATTTCTAAGAACTTCTTCTATGTCTGCCACCTGTTCTCTCTTCCATGATTGTTCCTTAATTAATTTATCCGTTATACGCAGTAAAGTCCGCTCAGCATAACTTTCACCTGTAGGACTTGTCTGAACTCTTTCTTCATATACCATGGAACGTGATTCTTCGGGGAGGTCTACTGCAACATTCTTAAGCTTGTACTCTATTATATCTATCTGACTTTTTAAAACTTCCAACTTTTTATTCAGTACACTAATTTTCTTATCCTTGCTAAAATAGTTCCGGAGTTTTTCTTCCATATCAATGAATTTCATTTCATCCATTATTTCGATTCCTCCCCTTAAATCTTATTTAAGCTAAATCTTTATATTCCCACAAGCTTAATTGGCCTTTTGCAGGTATTAGTTCTTTCAACGGCTCTATGTTATCTAAAATCCATGCATATCTTTCTGGAGTATAATCTCCAAAACTATACTCATCACCTTGAATTACATTGCCATCTTTAAGTTTAGCTTTTCTTAGCCCTGGATCTGTCCCTAAATCTATTGCTATGCAATCGACTAAATCTACTTTTGCAATTATCACTCCAGTAGGAAAATTGCTCGTTGTATACCCATGCTTTTGCAATGCTCCTTTTATAAAATATTCATTACATGCTTCTTTATCAACACTCTTACCTGCATGTATAAACAATTCTCCACGATAATTAGTTCTCCATGACCTTGTCTCAATCTTCTTTTCACCAAGAGTTATGAGACTTGCCCAAGGTTGCCTGATAGTTAATACTTTCATATGCTCCCTCCAACTCCCAGTATTATAATTTAAAATCTGTACACCATATTCATATAAGGTTATATCAATATATTAAACTTAATAATATCGGACATTGTGCATAAACTAAAATACTATAATTAAATATATTCGATATTTCTCTTTATACCGGGGATGGATAATCCCCGGTGTTTAGTTTTATTGGAGAATCTTTGTATTGCGAAGAATAGTATCGTCCATGAGCAACACCTATAACTCTTTATTAGCCTCAACAATTTCTTGCTTTGCTTTTTCAGCATTCTCTCTTGTAACATCATCACCAAACTTTACAAAATGGCCCCGTTCATCAAATATCATTTCAACCTCGGTCCCATCGTTGCATTTCCAAAACCCCATATAGACCCATCCTTAACTTATGCCATAATATACGAATAACATTCCTTTAAATAGCGCAAGCTATAGAATAATTTAAAGTGTTAGGAGGTGTAATTATGATAAGTAATTCCACATTGAAACAGGAAATTGGGCAACAACTTCAGGTAGCAAATCAGCAGATTACCCTTTGCCAACAGAAGATCCAACAGGATAAAGATTGTCCACAAAAACAACTATTCTTACAGAATGCATTGGGCGCAGTAGCGAAAGCATGGGAAATTGTCGAATCCAGTAGGTAGTGTAAAGCCTCCCTAAGCAACAATGATTCTTACGAAGAGCTTTTGATGTTAATTCATCAAAGGCTCTTTGCTAATACTTACGATTTCCTATCTATCGAACATATTCATTTGGCCATCTTTAATTGGTACCTCTATAAAATCCCCATCACTATTTTTAATTAATTCTTTTTCTCCTTTGTATTCTCCATCAGTCTTATCTGTTTGCTTTAGTGTTGTGGTAATGGCATGTTTTATATCTAAACTCCTATATTCATATTCCTTGTTAATTAATCTGCCTTCCTTCATCACCACAAATTCTTTTGTGTTGCTTACTGTACCTAATGTTATCTTCAAGGTTATATCTCCACTTTGGAAATCTTTATTATCATAAACTTTGTCCATCACAGCCTTTATTCTTAAATCTAACTGATTAAGTATTTTCTTAAATATTGGACTACTGGTGTCAACATTATTAACACTATTTTTATCGTTATTTCCCACTTACTTTGCCCTCCTTTCCCCTGCTTGATCTTTAGGCAAATACAAATCATAATAAGTAACTCCCACCGCATAAGCCTGCCATATGTCCTTCTTAAATCCATAAAACCATCCTGGAGCCTTTTTCGTACCCTTACCATGATTCCGTACTCCATATGCAAATCTATCTACTAGAGCCTGCGTTATAGTGCTGTCATTGGCTCTTGCGGAATTACACAAATTAAACTTTTCATCTTTACGATATATGTAATTTGCATTCATATTGAATTGTTCTGCCATTTCAGTAAATCTTCCAATCCATACGCAAGTTTCAAATACCTCACGCCCCACAGCCATACCATAGCTGGCTACCATTTCTATTACTATTTTTAATTCATGTCCATATTTTCTAATGTTTCTTCTCAATTCCTGTCTGACATTTTCATTTACAAACTTTCCGAATTCTATGGGTTTTAAATTATAATCTATCACCACATATGCACTTTCTGTATTACCCGGATCTATTGCTAAAATCATGCCATCACCTTCTATTTATCAATTTTCTAGACCTCTTATGATGTCACGTAACACCATACTCATTTATTCAACCTCACTATAGCTTCCTGTAAAGCTTGTATAACTTTATCTATTCCTTCCGTAGATGCCTCACTTACAAGCCCTTACTTAATCTCTATATTTTCATCCAAATCATATTTAAGTCATTTTATTATTTCTTCAATATCCATATCTATCCTCCTAATGCACTAATGCCATAAAACTCACACACAGCCATTTTAAGACAGTTATATTTTTAAGACATGAATTTACTTGTACCATTTTCTTTGAAATTTGCTATGTTCTTGCTTAAATTCAGCTGTTATTTATATAATCCTTTAGGACTAAACTTATCTACATTGCATTCATCACAACTTTTAGCAGTACTTCTTACAACTTTCTTACTGCTTCTCCAGCAGTGCAAACACCTATCCTCCATCAATTTTTTTCCACACTTTGCACAAAAGTTACATGGCATTTTATTCTCTGTACCACAGTAAGAGCATTTAAACACTGTTGAATATTTAGATTTATAAATCATATTACCTCAGCCTCCCCTATACAGAACTTCACATACTCAAAACTTTGCCTATGGTTTTTTTCCCGAACTACCACAAGCCATTCTGTCTTATCAACCACAGTACCCTTTACAATCTTGTAGGGTCTTCTATTTTTCACCTTTATTTCAACAGCATGTCCTAACTTGAACTTCTTCCCCACATTTCTAACACATTGAGTTGAAATGAAAGTAGGATTAGATTCCCTTAGGTTTAATTTATTTGCCCTATCGGTTACTGCAGTAGTACTCATTTTTAGTGCTGCTGCCATGTCTACTATTGTCATGTCACCCCAGTTATTTATTAAAAAATCACTCTTTTCAAGGGTCCAATTAATCCTCATTCTGGCCATTTATATTTCACCCCCTGACAAACTTCCGCATCCTGTAATTATGCTCGGCACCTTTAAAAACTATTTTGTTATATCCACAAGGTTCAAGTATTCTCCTTGCCAGTGCTTCATCAAGTTCTACAAGAATACCCATTGTACATTCCGTACTTATCAGAGTTGGAAGCTTATTAAAATACCTGTAATTTATAATTGGCATTATGTGCTTTATATCAACATCGCTAAGTCCTAGTTTATTTCCGTACCTGTCTTTAATCAACTGGGCATTTTTAACCTTATCCTTGAACAAATCGTCTATGATTAACACTGAAGCCCTTTGATACCTGTTTGAAAGCCTTAGATAATATTCATCATCATTGACGTTTGCCTTGAGCTCCCTCATGGCTTCCAAGTATGGCATATAAATCACCTGTACAGGATTTTTCTGGTTTAAAAGTGCTGCACCTATGGCTATTGCTATATGGCTTTTTCCTGCCCCAGGCTGCCCAAACAAACCAAAGCTGTTTTCTTCGGTATCCCTGATACTTTCAAAGTTGCGTATATAGGCTTTAGCCATATACAGGGCTTTTTTTGTAACATCATCATAGCCCTTGTAATCATTCAGATTTTTTACCCTGGCAGGGTCTACTCCAAAGCTTTTCCAGAGTCTTTGGGCATATTCTTTTTCATAGCAGCTGCACCTTCTATACCCCGTTTCTGTCTTTACCCAACTAGTATCAAAACACAGAGGACAATTGTATTTAGCCTCCTTCAAACCTTGAGAAGTCATACGGACTTGAGCCAGTATCCTGTTCACTACTTCCATGTTTCTCACTCTTCCCTTCTGAAACCCAGTTTTTCAATATCTTCTCCATGTAGCCCTTAATAAAACTGTTTTTATTCTTCACCATTACATTCAACGCTTCCCTACACCAGTCATACCCATAATCGTTTATAAATATCTTTAAGCTAGCGATATGCTTTGTTATGCTCTCACCTGGTTTTAGTGTCTCGTAATATTTACAGAGTTCTAGTGCTTTTTCGGAGAGAGAGTTTCTGGTATCAGAAACCTTACTTTCTTCTCTCTCTTCTTTACTTTTCTTTACTTTACTTTCCTTTACTTTACTTTGGGGATTAATGTCTTCATAAACTGCCTCACTATTAGGGTTAATGTTAACAATAACTAGGTTTTTGTGTACATTAATAGTTTCATTGTCTAAAAGCAGGTATTCTTTGTATATTTTTACCTTTTGTCTTCTGCCTACTGCTTCTAAATATCTCTTCTGAATACCCCTTGAAGTAAGTACCTTATAACTTTCAAAGGCATTTTTATCGAATAACTCCCACTTAACACAATCATTAATGATTACATTAATTGAGTTAATGTCTACATTAATCCTTTTTGAAAAGAGTAATTGCTGTTTTTCTGTCCATTCATAAAAGTAACCATACTTATAAATCTTCATTAATAACTTAATTACTACACCAAAACCCACTAACCCGTGTTGTGCTTCTATAAGTGCAATTTTATCGTCTTGATCCATATCAACATCTAACGGAAAATATTCTAATCCTTCTTTTTGAGGTCTAGCCAATGTATACACCTTCTCCCATAGTCCAATGCTCCTTAAAATAAATCTATCTTCAACCCTTTATCTGCAATATAGGTAGGCTTTCCTGTAAGCCTTTCTATTTCTTCTTTAAATCTTTCTGTATTACTATTACTATCACTAAGATGTAAAAGCACGATATCCTTAACTTTAGTTAAATCAGTAGCTTTTAAAAATTCTTTCACATTCTCCAAACTGAAATGAGATTTGAAAAGTCTGTTTCTAAGAACAGGATGTATTAATCCTTTTTCAAAGTTTTCATTTACAATATCCATGCTGTAATTACACTCAATCATAATGTGATTAAGTCCTGTAAAGTTGTATTGACAGTAATAACTGTCTGTAATGAAGAGTAGTTTGCCCATATCTTTGTGCTGTATGAGGAATCCTAACGGCTCCTTACATGGTGTACCATCATTATTAAAATGTTCAGTTTCAAAAGGAAGTACAGTAAAATCCCCTGCAGTAAATTGACCTTCTGACTTTATTTCCATAAAATGCGAATACCAAAGGGCATTGGTTTTACGCTTTATACTGCCAAATACATGTTCAAATGTTCCAAAACTTGAATATACTCTTATTGTGTTTGATAAAAGATCTTCTATAGACTTACTGTGGTCTTTATGTTCATGGGTGACTAAGCACCCCACTACATTCATCAAATTAAAATCCAGTCCTTTTAAAATAGTTTTATAGGATAGTCCACAATCAAGTATCAAAGTTTCATCTTTATTCTGGAGTAGATAGCAGTTACCTGCTGATCCACTCCCTAATACTGTAAGTTTCATTTCAATGTAAAATCTCCTTCACCAAATATCTTTACTAAATCCTTAGGAAGAAAATTATTACCTAATGCAGCCATAAGTTCGTCCAAAGCTAATCCTTCGTCCATTTCTTCCTTGAGTTTGTGTCTATATTCTTTAGGAAGTATTCCGTAATTTGAAGAGAAAAATTTATTTATAATCGGATGGCTGACCGATATCAATACCTTAGGATTCTCCTTTATAGTTTTAATAAAAGTTTCGAAATTCATCCTTACGCCTCCTAGAATCCTGGTCCCTCTGTTTCAGTTTGTTCTGCTGAACTTAGAGTTTGTTTTTCTTCCACCTTCTCAGGCTCCACATCAATTACCTTCTGCTTTTCCGTTTTTTCTTCAGAAACCTTTATATCTATAGACTTTTTATTGGCTCTATCCTTTATCTCTTCCTTAACTTCATATTCAACATTACCTACCATACTTTCTTCATCATAGGTTTTGTCTGTATTATTAAAGGCTTCAACCAGAAGGTCACTATCATCAGAAGTATTTGCATACATTTTGCAAGCTCTGTTTACAACTGTTTTCTTTGCCATTTCATCTGTAAAATTATTATGTGCTGTAGATTTTCCACTTTTATATGCAATACCCTGTCCCCATGCCTTTTTTATCTGATTAATATTCATTACTTCTGTATGGATGGGACCATTTTCTCCTATTACTACCGCAAAGGCACCTTTGATCTTATTTATATCTATGTTTTCAAACTTAGGATTGAATTTACTGATCTTTAAAGTTGCTGTATCCAGATCATAGGTCTGCTCAAATTCATCACCCTCATATATGCAGTAAGATTTTATATCCTTGATACCTTTTAATCTTTTGGTAACTGCCACAGTTCCCATGTAACTTCTCATAAGCTGAAGCTGATTTCCATAAACTACGAAATAGCATTGCTTTTTAGCTGGCGTTAAACCCTGCAGACACATATCATATAGGGATCCTATAATTGAATTTTTAGTGCATACCTCAAGTGCCAGTTTATCGCTTTTGTCCTTAACTTCCTGGAGCTGAAGCCATGCATTGTTTAAGGCATTGGCAACTGAATAATTAGTTGGAAACATTATATCATTGTTTTTTCTAAGTTCACCTATTTTTTCTGTTATCTGATTTAAAGCCTCTTCCTTAGCTAATGTTATTGCAGTACTTTTACTTTCCATTTGTATCACTTCCCTTTTAATTTATTAGCTTGCTAGCTGTTTTTCTTCCGCAAGTTCACCATTTTCAATTCTTAAAGATTTATCTTTACTGCTTACAGCTAAATTCACTACCTGGCTTTCCACATCTATAAGCTTTGTGGTGCTTTCCCTGTTATCTATAAATATTGGTGCATTAATCCTATAGTGTCCAGACAAGGTGTTTATAATATCTATTCCTGCATTGATTCTGGCACCTGAATTTAAGTTTGTGGAAAATGGAATACCATCTACAAGAGATTCACAGCCCTCTTCAATTCCTCCGTTAACCAGGGTCTTAAAGAATCTGAACTTAACATACTTGAATTTAGAATTAATGCTTGATTCCATAAGTTCAACCTTGGTTTTTATAAATTCATTGCACAGGAACTCCTGTTTCTCCAAATCGGCAATCTGCTGGCTCAACTCTTTTTCCTTATTAAGAAGTTCTTTAATCCTAGCATTTGTCTTATCATTTATTTCCCTGTATCCCAGCTTGTAGTTCACCTCTTCAAGCTCTCTTTCTATACTTTCTTTTCTCTCTTTAAGTTCTCTTATCTGGACATCCGATTCTACTGGTTTTGACAGTTCCGTTTCAAGGGCTTCTACCTGCTTTAATATCTCCTGGTATTCCTTGTTGTCATCAAGATTTACCACCACTTTGAAATTATCCATTTCAGATTGAAACTTATCTTTTTGGCTGTTGAGTTTTCCCAAAGAATTATTAGCATTCTTCAACGCAGTTTCATTCTCCAATACTCTATTTTCATATCTTTTAAATTCCTCTGCTTTATTACTTCCCTTGTTACTTATATCTTTGAGAATTGCTGCTTTATTCTGGTTAAAATTTGCTTGTAGTTCCTGCCTATGGCTTTCAATGTCCTCTTCCTCAAAAGGTCTTTTGCATAAAGGACATATACGTGCATCCTCCGGAAGTTCAAATAACTTTTCATTTTCTTCATACCACTTGTTTCTTAAATCTTTAACCTCTACTTCTAAATTCCTAACTATTTTAAGGTTGTTGTTTCTTTCAGTTTCAAGGGACCTTATATCAAACTTAAGTTCAGCTATTTCTCCATTTAAGCCGGTTATTCCCTGGGCTATTTTATCCTTGCCACTTTCAGCTTTTGAAATTTCTTTATATTCAATATCCTTAAGCCCAGATTTAAGTCCATAAAGTTTGTCTTTTTTTATGAATAGTTCATCATCCATCTTTGTTTTATCAAGGAGCTTTTCTTCCACACTCTTTATACCTGCAACTATTCCGCGTTTTCTAAATTCCAAGGCATTAAAATCAATATCCTCTTTTATTGTTTTTCTAAGCTCATCAACCCTTGGAGATATTGATTCCTTATCCTTTACGAGCTTTTTTCTTGATGCACTTATGCTTTTTTTAAGTTCCTCTATATCCTTGTTTACAAGAAGTTCTTCCAGGGGTTTGAATTTTTCCTTTGAATCAATAACATTTTGGTCCGTAATTTCGTCTATCATTTCCATAAGTATCTTTTTTCTTTCCTGCCATGTCATTTTAGTTGAGAAATGCATTGGATTTGCCAGGAGCTTAAATATATCCTCCTGGATAACTTCATTTATTTTTTTCTTGTACTCATTCTCTTTCTTAGGTACATCATCAATATAATAAGAAGCAGTGGCACCCTTACATTCTGATTTAGTTTTTCCTTTTGGTGTGACCCACTTTTCTTTCAGTAGCTTCCTTAATACTGTGTTTACACCATTTATCTCAAGTACTGCCTCAACTTCCGTATCAAGCATATGAACTATTTTATTATTCTCATCAAGTGGCTGTACATCAAATTTGCTTATATCCTGGCTGTCCTTGTTAAATAGCAACCATGTAAAGGCGTCAAATATTGTGGTCTTTCCTGTGGCATTGTCACCGTAGATGTTTGTTATTTTGTTAAAGTTTATATCAAGCTCTTTTATTCCTTTGAAACTTCTAAGATGTAGTTCTTTTAAAACTATTGTTTTGCTCATGCTCTCCCTCCTCGATAACCTTATTTATTTTTTCTATAAATGTGATAAATATTATTCCCATAAACACTGATGCTACATAGTATATACAGAAATCAAATATCATGTTCTCTCCTTAATATTTGATTTTTCCCCCATTCCAGTGTAGAATGGGGATAACGAATTTTTATTTTTGGACCCTCTGCAAAGGGTTCTTTTTTATCTGTAATAAACTTCTTACTTGTTTATCTGTGGCCGTAGTAATATCCTGGCATACAGTTCGTCCAGTTTCCACATCATAGAGCTGTTCACCATCAATATCATATTTAACTCTATCTACAGCTTTTTTGTAACCATAGCCTTCATCCAAAACAAGCTGCTCTACCTTATCTATTTTCTTTGTAAGTGAATCCATCTTTTCTACCTCTCCTAATCGTTATACTTAAACCTGCAATACCTATTCAACTGGTTATACATACTTTCCCAGTGTTTTGCCTGTTCTACACAAACTTCCATAAGCTGTATACCTTCTTTTAAAAGTTCCCTGAGCTTCTTGTTTTCCCTTTGCAACTCCACAAACTCTTTGCCTCTCATTCATTTACCTTCTTTCAACTTTAGATTTTTCAAATACTCCATAAACCCCGGCATTGTACCAACAAAATCAAATGCAATATGTTTCTTTGGAGTATCTTCCTCAATAACTGCTTCTTCGTCTATATCTTGGATATGTCTCTTCAAATCAATTAAATCATTAACCATATCTAGATATATATTTTTTTCTACTAGAGTCTTAGTTTTACTAACCTTCCTTTGATACTGGTCTATTAAGCACTGTAAGTACCCATTCATTCTTTCTTCTCCTCCTTCATTTTTTTAGCTATAAGCTCGTCTAATTCTTCACTAACCTGCAAAGTTCTTTTATCCTGTTCACCATACAAAGTAATATATTGATGCAACTTTTCTCTGACAGCTTCTATCTCCTTATCTATATTCTTATTACCTTCATTCAATTTTCTACTTCCTCCTTCACCTATAATTAAGCGTATCCTTTAGTTTTGCCATGTTCTGTCCATCGCCCCTGTTCGTAGTTGCTACACTGATATATTGTTCCTCTTAGTGGTGTCTCCTCCCAAACATATATGGTCCCTGTATAACCTTTTTCTAAGAGTTGTTTATATATTTCTCCTAGAGTTATATATCTTTCTCCATACTTCTTATAGTTTTCTTCATGCCATTTCAATGTATTATTATCAATAGCTTTATTGGCAATTCCTTCACCACCAATAATTATCATTACAAAATACTGTCCTTCATGAACTTTCGTGCTATCTATGTCTCTCGGCACTTCCTCCTGCCTTTTGCACAGTTTTCTTGGGTTGTTCATTTGGTTACCCCTCCTCCATCTCCTCATATTCATCAATTTCTACTTCTCCATAACTTCCATCCTTATCCTTAACGACACGCTTGATACTACACCCCTGCTCTTTTAATGTAAAAATTACACCGTCCAAATATCTTTCTTTTTTGCCTTATCTAAGATTTTGTCTATGTCAGGAGCATCACTTTCAAATATAATCTCATGCTTAAATGCCCCTTCTTCACAAACGTTTATCTTATATTTTTTCATTTATACAGCACCACTTTTCTAATTTAATTTCCTGTAATTCCTTAAACTTATTCACAAAATGAACTTGTCCCTTTCCTGTTACCTTTGGAGTGCTTGATATACTTACATGCCCGTCTGAATGACCTATTGAAGTTTCCTTTATGGTGAATAGTCCTAACTCCATAGATTTCTGCGTAGGCATGTTATAATCAGTTCCCTTCCTACTAATCAGATACCCATTCTTACGAAGCCATTCAAACAACCTATTCTGCCCAATGTCAATTCCATTTTGCTTTAGAATTTTTGCAAGTTGCCCGATTAGGATTGATGTAGTAGAAGCCTCTACACTTTCTGCAAATAAAACTTTAGGTTTCTGTTCTTCAAGTTTATTGCTAAGATTTATAACTGTATTTTTATATTCAAGTATTTTCATATCAGCCATCTTTAATGCTCTTGCCATTACTGATTCTGGACTATTCCATGCTTTCTCAACTTCTATAAAATACTGCCTGGCTTGTTTACTTAATTTCTTGGTTTCCTCATTTGTTCGTGGAGCTACGCCTGCTATCATACAAATTTCTTTTGCAGTATCTAAAGTTAAGATATATTCAATAGATGTCTTTTTCCCACTTACCTGCTCCCGTTTAAAAGGGAATTTAGTAAAATGAACATTTTCGGCGCTTTCTGTGACCCCTAATTGCTTTTTAATCCAGTCTGAAAAATCTTGATGAACTTTCAAAAACTCATGAAGTTCTCTTGCATTAACTAGCTGACTCCCACGCTTACTTTCGTAAATCGGTATCAAGCTATCTCGAATTTTTGTTAAGTTACTCAATGTTTATTCCTCCTCTCTTTTTTATTTTTAGTAGTAATAATTTTTAATCTTCAGTATAGAATATATTGGGAAAGTATTTGTATTTATCTGCAAAATGATTTTTTACATAAGATTGAATATTCCTATCTTTTAATGTATCCCTTGTTAATCATTTTTTCTTTCTGTACCTTAAACATTTCCCGAATGTCTAAATTGAACGCTTTACACATTACTGCTATATAGATTGCACTGGCATTGTATACATCTATAGTTTCCTGTATACTTTGGACTATATCTTCTATATCTTTTCTACTGCATGTTTTAGGATTCTTATATGTTTTAATGACTGTTATGGCTTGTACTGCTTCATCAAGTTCTTCTAAGACCTTTTCCCTCACTGCTGCCCTATGTAAATCTGCAGCCTCTCCATCTAACCAATTAAGCCTAAAGACATCCTCTGTTACCTCACTTGCTGCTTGAAAATATATTCGAGGGTCATCTAATTTTTTACATATAGTTTTTAGATTATCTCTTGTAAGACTTCTTCTACCTGTTTCTATAGCAGAGATTGTCTTATTTGATAAAAAACTTATCTGTCCTAGCTCTTCTTGTGTCATCCCCCTTTCTTCTCTAGCTTCTTTTATTGCAACTCCTATCATTCTGTCACCTCCCCTCGCTGTAGAGTTTTAGATAGATATTTTTATGAATGTAGATTTTACCATATTTATATCTACCTTAAGTTTTGATATATTTAAGTTGTTACACTATGGGCTTTGTTTATACTACTTATCTTTGAATTATTGGTTGTTCTACTTAATTCTTGGAATGGTGTACATGTTTAACTTTATGTTTTCGCTATATACCATAAGTAAGGGTATTTAAGCTTTAGTTAATCTGCTTGTTATCCCTAGTAGATGAATTTTTAACTAGCTGCTGTTTGTTCTTTCTTTATTACTTTTATAAGTTCATCTATCTGGTCAGGAGGTAGTTTATATTCACTTACTAATGCCCTAACAAAAGATCTTGCTTTCCTTGTTTCTAGTTCATCAAGTATTTTAGGATCTTCTGGATAGTGGACTCTTACGTTTATTGGTTTTTGCAAAATAACACCTCCCCGGGTATTTTTGAGCATATTTAGCTACAGTATTATATGCAGTTTTAATTATTGTGTGAGTTGTGTTTATTGCACAATCTCCTTTGCTTCCTCTAGCTCTAGTAGTTTACTTATTGGCACCCGTAAAGCTTTGGATATTAAAATTAATTCTTCACTAGACACTTTTCTCAATCCATTTTCTATTTTGGATATTTGAGATTGTCTCATGTTAGTTTTAATTGATAACTCCATTTGAGAGATACCTTTTTGACATCTTAGTGATTTAATATTTTTACTAATCACTTCTGCACCTCCTTGCTATAATTAAATTCTATTCGTTTTTAGAATAATATTCAAATCAATATTTATTCATAAACAGAATAAACAACTGAGATATCTTCTATTTTCTTGATTTATCTTAGAATTTCATATAATATTAAAATATATAAATATTCGATTTTAGAATAAAAGGTGATATTATGAATGTTGGAAACAGGATAAAAACTTTACGAGAAAAATTAGGTTTATCAAATAGTAAATTAGCAACGTTAGCAGGACTATCCCAACCTGTTATGAATAGATTAGAAAACAATGAGCGTTCAGCTGATATTGAAACTTTAGAAAAAATATGTTCAGCTTTAAATATAACCTTAGTTGATTTTCTGAAAGATTCCGATAACTGCGAACCCTTAATTTTGACCCCTGAACTCAAAGATTTAATAAACGGAGCCAAATCACTTAATACAGAGCAACTTCAAAAACTTAATGAGTTTATAAAAACTATAAAATAAATTGATAGGATATGATTTTCATGGATAAAGAAACCTTATCTGCTATTAAACAATTGTTAAAAGAAGAACTATCTCCAATAAAACCTCAACTTGATGGACTTCAATCTCAAACATCTGAAAACACCCAAAGCCTTAAAGCTCTTGAATATAGAGTAGATATCATAAAAACGAGCAGGAAAATATTTTGAATTTGTTTTGTTATCTATTTGGCAACTTTATCATCAAAAAAAATATTATCAAAGAAAATACATGTAGGATTTTTGTTGAAGATTTTGCTGATTTTATACATTTCAGTCTCTGAAAAATCAGCATATCCATTTTCTTTTCTATTATAAGTAGATTCTGCTATACCAAGTTTTTGGGCTATATCAGATTGTTTTAAATTATGCTCTCCCCTTAGTCCTTTCAGTTTAAAATTAGTTCTCTTCTTTTCCAATATTCTCACCTCATCTCCTTTAGTTGTCCGTTTGGTAACTTCATTTTATTATACATTTGGTAACTTGTCAATGATTTCTAATAAAAATATTCTATTTTTGGCAATTTAGTTGTTGTTTTTGGCAACTAAATGCTATTATATTTCTAACGAGGTGTTATTATGGCAACTTTTAATGAAAGAATGAAAGAACTTAGAAAAGAAAAAAATATAACTCTACAAGAACTTGCAAATGTTTTAAACACAACTAAATCAACATTATCAAGATATGAAAATAATTTAAGGATACCGAATGCTGATTTTATAAACCTATTAGCTAAATACTTTAATGTTACTGTAGACTATTTATTAGGTAATTCAGATAACAGAACTAATCCTAATCCTAAAGAAGACACACCATATGAAAAAATATCAAAATTAGTAAAAGAAAATGAGATAAAAACATTAGCAGCGCATTTTGACGGTGAAGATATAACGGATGATGATGTTGAGGATATAAAAAATTTTATAGAATTTGTTATTCAAAAAAGAAAGAAAAAAGATAAATAGTTTATTTTTGATATAGGGGGGAAATCCTATGACATATGATGAACTTCTTGAAGAAATAGAATTACACGGTATAGATGTTGTCGAAATGGATATTGGAAAACATAAAGGATTATATGCAGATAACATCATAGCATTATCAAAAAACATAAAAACTTTTAAAGAAAAAACATGTATTCTTGCTGAAGAATTAGGACACCATCTCAAAACTCATGGAGAAATAATAGGTAACAAAAGTATAAGTAAAGTAAAGCAAGAAAGAATAGCCAGAAATTGGGGATATGAAAAGCTAGTTGGAATAATAGATTTAGTAAATGCCTTTAATGCTGGTGTTCATGGTAGATATGAGATAGCACAATATTTAAATGTAACGGAAGAATTCTTACAAGCAGCCATTGAATATTACAAGCAAAAATACGGTACATACTTTGAAATAGATACATATGTGATTTACTTTGAACCACATTTAGGAATTATGAAAAAATTTTAAGGACTAAATTAAAAGTCATATTAGCTCTATAATATTCCTAAATAACTAGCTGAATATAAATTAAATAAAAGGAGTGTTAATTTTGATTAATGAATTTAATTATGAAAAAAGTGATGATGAGGAAATTGATGATGCCATTCAATTAGTAAACGCAGCAGCAGAAAACTATAAAAATGATAATGAAATTTTTGACTTTGAATGTCCAATATGCAAAGGCCAAGCTAAATCAATATTATATATGTTTCATGGCTCCCTACACGGAGCAGTTGAATGCACAAAATGTGGTGCTCAAATTCATATATAAACTTTAGCAACTCGGTACATATCTGTGTACTATATATTTTTTAATTTTCAGCCGAACATAGGTTCTAGTATAAGGAGGAATTTTATGAAAAAAGTAAAAAACATAACTAAAAAATGCAAGGATGCTTCAGAAATGGTAAATATGGATAATCTATATAAGAAATTAAAAGCTTATGAACTTGATGGTTGTGAAATATTCTATTGTATTACTCATGATGATAAACTACATTTAAGTGGATCTTGTAAAAATGGTTTACCATCAACAGACATAATGGTAGAAGCCTTCAGACAGTTAACAAATAAAGATATTTCTAATTTTGATATTATGTGCTCTGAAAAAGTTTTATATTTCATGGAAAAGGATTCTCACGTTTTAGATCGTCTTTAAGGAAGGTTTCGAGTTGTCAATAATTGAATGAGCCTATAAAAATCTCATGTACATTTTCCCAACTTTTTATATTATTATAAATCATTAAAAAGGATACAATATTACATATACTAATATATTTATACTTATGGGAAGGGAATGATAAATTATGAGAAAGTTAACCGAAAGAACATATAATGGTAGAAAACAATTTATCAAGGCATCTAAAAAGCTATCTAAGAAAGGTTTTACGGTTTTAAATGTATGTGAAGAAAACGGAAAGTATGCAGTAGAATATCAAACTAGACCTTAATGAAAAGCTCTTAATACTTCTTACTTAATAATTGTATCTTTAAAATAAAAAATGTAATTAAAGCAATAGGATAATAGACCTATTGCTTCTTATTTTAAACCTATCCTAAGATAACATTCAGAACTCAATTTTTTATAACTTCTCATCATATGAATAATGGGAACCAATCAAAACTATAATATCAAATGTTTATTTACTGCATTGATCAGTTTTATTTATATAGCATTATATCAGTTTTTGAACTACGCCACTTATTGTTTTGCTAATTCCCTGTGGTTACAAATACTTTTTATATTACTCATAAAGCTTTTCCAACTGATTTAACAGATGCCTTTGTGTTTGGCAAACACCCATGCTCTTCCATTCTAAATATAACTCTGGGCTAAATACCATCTTACTTTTAAAAAAGTAAATTTTAAAAGATTCAAATGCTATTTTTGAATTATCGTCAAATTTTAATTCTGCCATATTTATTATACACATTATAATATCGTCCTTTATAAATAGAATTGCGTCACAACGTGGAATTAATTTAACAACTAAATCTGTTTTCTTTCCTTCTCGTTTAAAAGATAATTTTTTCAAGGAATGTATGCTATCATCCGTATCCAATTCAACTTTATCTACTGACTCAGCAAAGACCTCTTCAAAATAATCAAAAACTCCATCAATCTGATATTCCCAAGATGCCCACCACGTTTCTTCAAGCCCTTTGCTCGCTAAATTTATAACTCTATCAATTTCTTCTAATACATTGCCTTCAAAATATCTCTCTGATTTTCTAATTGTTTTGCTATAAAAACCCTTGACTAACCCGAGGCTATCATTGATTACAATTAATATTTTATACCATCCAAAGTCATCCCAATACCCAAGATGAGTCATTGCATTTCTCATTTTTCCAAGTGATACCAATACTTCATAATCTCTATCTGATAACTCTTCTTTAAATATAGATTTCAAAATTTCTATACTCTTTTTGTATTCAATAGTTTTATATGTTGTATCTTCCACCATACCCGCTATCCAATAATCCATATGAGAGTCCTCGTTGTTTTTTACATACTTCTCATGTAAAAGCCTCGCAATGAAATCATCAGATACATCAACTGTAAAAATTAACAATTTATTTATATCATACAATATTTTTTTCGTAAACAACTCTAACGCATTATGAAATGCCATTGTAGAAAATTTTAATTCACTAAAATGTTCATCAATACCTAAACCCATATCATCAATATTTTCTAAAAATTTTTTATAATGAATTAACCCAAACCATAACGAATCAATTCCATTATTCATTATATGAAACTGCATTGTTTACCTCCTACTAAAAGCCTTGTTGGTACTATGTCAAGAAAAAGTACAAATTAAAATGAGAAAATCCCAAGATATTCCCATATTTTAACTTGCCGTGGAC
>NZ_JBJHZX010000056.1:0-20823 GCF_045310515.1 Candidatus Clostridium eludens
CCAAGAATTATTGAGGGATGTAATCAATAAATGCGAGTTTTAATAACTAAAATTGCATATTTATTCATGGTAGGGGGTATAAAAAAGTTTTAAACAATCATCAAAAGACCGCATGACCTTGTCTCTGTGAATTTTTCTCGGTTTTTGCAAAATTTAAAGTGAAAGCTTGGTAATAATATATGCAAAAGTTTAACTTGGAGGTGAACGAAAATGCCTGGAAGAAAAATCATGTTTGTTAAAGCTATTTTCCAAAATGGAAGTAGAAGTCACTTGGCAAAAGATAAAATTGACAAGGGGCAGGAACAGGAAAAAGTACTTGAAAAATTGCAGAGTAATAAAATCTGTCCTCCAACATGGCTTGAAAAAGTAGGAAAGAAAATTTTCAAAGATATTGTTAAGGAGCTACATGCAATTAACATACTTGTAAATGTAGATGTCTATGGATTGGAAAAATCCAAGAGATAGCAATAAAGGTACGCAGCAAGAGGGAGTGAGAAATATGAAAATAAGAGAAATTCTAAAAGAAAAGTACAGGGATATTAAAAAACTAAATGAGGATAAATCAGGGAGAGGTGGAAACCTCTCCTTTTCTGATATAGAGAAACTTGTGAGCCATAGGAGCTATAAGAGAATTAAGGGTGTTGTTAGTCAGATAAAATAGAACGCCAGGATTTAAAGTTATATTTCCGTAAAGCACATGAAGTGCAGGTATTAGAATCGTCGTGTATAGAACCTTCTATAACAAATAAAATTGAGTATGATAATTATTTTAAAAAATGTGCTAAGGCATCCAGACTTAAAAGAGAAATATCTAGTGTTAATGTAGCATTTAATTTACTTACTAAAGATGAAAGAAATATATTGTATTTGGCATATTGGAAACAGGTGCCTATACCCCAGATAAGGACTATGTACCATATAGGTAATACCACCATACATAGATGGATTAATAGAGCTATTAATAAAATTAATAATGTTATGGGTGATTTGGCATGACTAATGAGGAATTAGTGGAATTATATCAAAATGGGAATGAACATGCCTTAAATGAGCTTGTAGAGCTTAATAAAGGCTTAGTGTATAAACTTGCCAATAGGTTCTATACCGGAAAAACCAATTCTATAGATAAAGAGGATTTGGAGCAGGAAGGGTTTATTGGATTAATTGCTGCAGCAGATAAATATAAGTTTGATATTGAAAGACCATGTAAATTTAGTACTTATGCTGTTTACTGGATATATCAAAAAATCAATGGGTTTATAAAAACTAAAAATACCAATGAAGAAACAAGCCTTAATATTCCTGCTTCAGGTGATGAGGATATTGAGCTTATGGACTGTATAGAAGGTGTAGATTATAGTTTTGAGAACGTTGAGGAAAAAATATATAATCAGCAGTTACATAAGGAACTTGAAGAAACCATGAATAAATATAATACTTTGAGAGAAAGGGAAATATTGAAATTAAGGTATGGCTGGGATAATTGTAAATGTATGACCTGTCAGCAACTTGGGGAGATGCATAATGTTACTAAAGTTACGATTAATAATATTGAACGTACAGCCCTTGAAAAAATGAGAAAATCACCCTAGGGAGCAAGGAAGGCAAAAGAGATGTATATTCAAAAAAGAGAGGAATCAAGTCATAGTATTCATTGGGCCATAGAAACCATGAATTTTGCTGACAAATATTTATATGGCAGTGGGTAAAAATCTTGGCTGAATATTATTGCAATAAGAGGTAGGAGAGATATTTAATGTTACAGGGGTTAGAGCAAGGTAAATGGAGTATAGAGCTATGGAGAAAATAAGGCGTACTCCATGATACAATTAATTTTGGTTATAAATATTTAGTTTGATGTGAGGTTAGGCTCTTAGTGCATCTGAAATTTTTTTCATTAATATTTACCTTCTGGTCTATCATTTTACCATACGGCAGGTATATAAAGTTCTACTATTTACCATACTATAAAATAAAGAAGGAGGGATAATTATGAAGGCTGCATTATGGCATGATAGAAAAGATGTAAGAGTAGAGGAAATTGAAGAACCTAAAATAAAAGAAAATGCTGTAAAAATTAAAGTAAAGTGGTGCGGTATATGTGGGTCTGATTTACATGAATATTTGGGAGGACCTATATTTATTCCTGTTGGAACACCTCACCCTTTGAGTAAAAATACAGCACCAGTAATCTTAGGACATGAGTTTTCAGGGGAAGTAGTAGAAGTAGGTAATAAAGTTACAAAATTTAAGACAGGAGATAGAGTTGTTGTAGAGCCAATAGTTGCCTGTGGTGAATGTCCTGCTTGTCATGAAGCAAAGTATAATTTATGTGAGGCGTTGGGATTCCATGGTCTTTGTGGAAGTGGTGGCGGATTTGCGGAATACACAATATTTCCAGAAAATTTTGTGCATAAAATACCGGATACCATGGACTATGAACAAGCTGCACTTGTTGAACCTATGGCAGTTGCACTTCATTCCTTAAGGGTTGGAAGTTTTGCTACAGGAAATACCGCCTTAGTTTTAGGGGCAGGACCTATAGGACTTGCAACTATTCAGTGCTTAAAAGCATCAGGAGCAAGAATTGTAATTGTATTTCAAAGAAAATCCATAAGACAGGAATATGCAAAAAAATTTGGTGCAGATGTAGTTTTAGATCCAAGTGAAGTGGATGTAATTAAAGAAATCAAAAAGCTTACAGGTGGAGTAGGTGTAGATACAGCTTTTGAGACAACAGGGGCAAATGTAGGACTTAATACGGCAATTCATGCTTTGAAATATGAAGGCATTGTAGCAATAACCAGTATATGGGAAAAAGGTGTGGAAATTAATCCAAATGATTTGGTATTTACGGAAAAGAAAATAGTGGGAACCCTTGCATACAGACATGAATTTCCTTCTACAATAGCACTTATGAATGATGGAAGAATAAATACAGATGGATATATCACAAAGAGAATAGCACTTGAGGATATTGTAAAAGAGGGCTTTGAAACACTTACAGGACCCGAAAAGAAAAAGCAAGTAAAGATACTTGTAACTCCAGATGAGTCATTGTTATAATAATGTTCTTGATTATAAATGGACTTTTAAGCTAGAAGCTTTAGTATATTTTGTTGAAAGATGAATTTAGCATTGTATAATATACTAAGTTCGTCTGCTGTTTTGATAATTTATTTTTATAAATTAAAACACTTACATAAAAATTTATTTAAGGATAGATTCTAAATATAAAGAATCCTATGAAGTTGCTTTATTATTACTAAAGTAAATAAAGAAATTTCATGGGATTTCTCATACTATAGAACTATTATGGTAACTTACTATATTATTATAACTAATAATTGTATATATGGAGTTAAATAATGATGTGAATTTTGTGTTATTTACAAAGCTGCTTTTGTTCTATGCAATAATCACTTATTTGAATCTAAAATAAAAGGGGAGTGGCCGCACTGATATAAATAACATCTTAGAACCTATGGAAAAAGCTATATTTTATTTGTTTTAAAAGTTAATTATTTTGTTTTGATTTTTAAAATATATGATATAATATATTTAAAATAATTTGTTATTGTTTTGTGTTAACAATATTCTCAGTTTAAAAATGCACTATTCCCTAGAGGTGCATTTTTAATTTTTTCTTCAGTATTTATAGTTATTTCACATTAACTTGCAGGTATAATTCATTTATAAGCAATATCACCATATATATCCATTAAAAACACTCTACTTACTTAGCTTAATCTATATTTACTATATATTATTTATATATAATTATAGATATAAGAGTAAGGTAAATCATATCTAATATAACTTACCTTACTCTTATTGCTTATATACTATTAACTAACCACTCTCTAATTCTTATTATTTATCATGCCTTTCAATCATAAAACCTATCACTGTGACAGCAACACCGATTAAAACAATCTCCCACATAATATCCTCCTATACTTGAGAAAATTTAATAACATTTATTGTGAATACAAGCTATTTCAATAGTTTTCTCTAAATACAATATATGTATTTAAGAACGTTCAAGTATAAAATCCTCCTTATATTTTGCTGTCAAAAATAATTCAAATTTCATAACATATTCTAAAGAGTTAATAGAATAAATTTTACTCTGGAACCGTTGAAATGCTTAGATTTTAAAATACGATCACATGGCTACAATAAATAATAATTATTTTTGATTTGAGGTTTATTTTTTATACCAAAAAACTAAAATGGGGTTATTTAAAAAAATTGAAAGGAATAATGTTACTTAATAGTATGACCAAAATTTTTAAGTTGCATATAATATATAAAAAGTAAACAATTAAAGTGCAGGATGCATAGTGATAAACTTTTATATCAAAAAACTCTGGTCAATTCCAGAGCTTTTATTTTAACATATCCATCATATCTGGCATTTTCTGGTTCATGCATGATTTCTTCTCAGCATATGGTGTTGTACTTCCCTTATGAACTTTGTTCTCTTCAAATTCTTCTTTTCCCTTAAATAAACATTTGAGTTTCATGCGCATTACAGACGGATATATATTTCTATTAACCATCATATAATAGCAGCGCATTGGTGGTATTTCTAATGGTGGATACATGTATTTATACATAAAACCTCCAGCAAAATTTTTCTCACAATAGTATACTATTCAAAAAACTGTTGTTCGGGATGTTTATATTTGAATTTCCCGCAATATATATCTGAAGCTTAAAAGTAAATCTATTCATTTTAAGGTGATGGGAATTTTTCTGATAGGTGGTATTTTTATTTTTTGTGAGATTAGTTAGAATGATGGGCAGGAATATAAAATTTTTTGTATGAAATTGTAAATTAGGAGATGAATTATTTCATTAAAGTTAAGTAAAAGCTTTAACTTAAAACTAAGTTGGAATTATAATTTCACATAAAAAAGCTGCCCCATGGACAGCTAAAAAGAATTTATAAGAGACGATTGTATTTATAGTATATCCAAAATTCATAAATTACATACAATAGGCGAAAATAAATTTTAATTGAAGCATAGATATCTCTCAAATACTAGATAAAAGCCTATATATTAAAAGCACTGGTTAATTCCAGGGCTTTTATGAATTAAGGTAAAACATAATCGAGTGAGATATTAAGTATTTTCATGAGTGTTAATAATTGTAGCCTATTTACCATAGATATATATTTATTCGAACTTTTGCAGTTTATAGAGAGGGAATCAGTTTTATACATGGATTTAATACGAGCGTATTTACATAGCAGCTTTGAAAATATCCATTATATCTACAAAAGTTCCTCTTCTTGGATTTGTAGTAGAACAGATATCTTTTTCAGCATTTTTTGAAAGTAATTCTAAATCATCTTTATCCACTCCAATGGAATTTAGATGAATTGGAAGATCAATATCTTTACAGAGATTTTGAATACTGTACTTAATTTTATCAATAGCATCTTTTTTATCTGTTGTTTTTATTCCTATAGCTTCACTGATTTTAAGAATTTTTTCCTCTGGTATTGATACCGAGTTAAACTCCAACACATGGGGAAGTAGAATTGCATTACAAGCTCCATGCATTTCCTCATAAAGTGAACCCATTTGGTGGGACATGGAATGAACATATCCTAGCCCCGCATTGTTAAGAACCATTCCACCAATAACACCAGCAAACATCATCTTTTCTCTAGCTTCCATATCATTGCCATTTTTATATGCTCTTTTTAGATATCTAAAAACTAACTTTAAAGCATTAATTGCCAAAGCATCTGTAATAGGTGAAGCCTCTGTGGAAGTAAAGCCCTCTATTAAATGGGTTAAAGCATCAATGCCAGAATTAGCAGTTATCTTTGGAGACATGGTTGTCATAAATCTAGGATCATTTACGGATATTATAGGCATCATTTTAGGATCTGTAATAACCATCTTTACTCTTCTACTATCATCTCTTACAATTGTGGTGTTAGTTACTTCGGAGCCTGATCCAGAAGTAGTATTTATTGATATGACTGGTAAACTAGGTTTTGTCATTTTTTTATATCCTTCATAATCTGCGATAGATCCTCCGTTGGTTGCTACAACGGCTATACCTTTTGCACAATCATGATTAGTACCGCCTCCAATGGATATGATAAAATGATAATTCCTTTTTAATATGTTTAATCCCTTTTTAAAGTATGTAAGAGCATCTTCTACAAATGAAATTGTAC
Source organism: Candidatus Clostridium eludens (assembly GCF_045310515.1). NCBI lineage: Bacteria > Bacillati > Bacillota > Clostridia > Eubacteriales > Clostridiaceae > Clostridium > Candidatus Clostridium eludens. Next base: position 6,206 of record NZ_JBJHZX010000056.1, read on the forward strand.
AATCAGGATGTAAGATACCGTCAAATATATCATAAGAAATGAATAAGTCTTTTAATATTTTTTCAACTACTTCAACGTGACCAAAATTTATTATATTTTTGTCTGTAACAATTAAAGCTTTACTTAATTTATAAGGCATTAACTCTAATGATAAATCTTTAAGAGCACCTACGCCAATGAGATTTATTGCAGGTGAACGAAAATCATGAGTGTTCTCCAATCTAATCCCTCCAAATCACAGAAATATACTAGTGTTATTATTTCTGTTTAGTAAACTGATTATGTATAAAATATGGATCATACGGATAAAAACAAACTGTATATAATATAGTCATGTTAATTTGATTGTCCTTCCATTTCCATTTAATAGTTACTTTAAATAATGCATTTGTAATACTCATTGGGGAAATTGAGATTAACCCGTACTGACAGATACCTCGCCTGCACTTATAGAGATTTTAGATTACCTATAAAGAAAAATATAAAAACTCCAGTGTAGTTTTAATCTGGAGTTCTGTTTATATTATTAAAAATTTCTATATAACATATATATAAAATGGCCTTAATAATTTAATGATGAGAAAATTTACATTAAAGTTTTTCTATATTTCTACATTAAGATTTCCTTTGTGTAGAACTACTTTATTTTTACCTGTATTTTTAGCTTCGTATAGTGCAAAATCTGCAGTATTAAGTAGATTATCTATATTGTCAGTTGTAGTAGGATAAGTTGAAACCCCTACTGAAATTGTTAGATGAATAGTAGTTTTATTGGGAATATGAAATGGATAAGATTCGACGTTTTGTCTTATTCTTTCAGCAACCTGCATTGCATCTGTAGATGGACAATTTAGTAATAGTACAGAAAATTCTTCCCCACCATTACGGGATATAATATCAGAAACTCTACAAGTGTTGTTCAAAATATTAGCCAATTTTTTTAATATAATATCACCTGAACCATGGCCATATTTATCATTTATTTCTTTAAAATAATCAATATCTAAGAATATTAGTGATACATATTGAATCTCTGCCTTTTTCTGCATTAAATCACTAATACGACTTAAGTTTTTATTAAATTGCCTTACATTATTTAGATCAGTTAAAAAATCTATTGTTGCTTCCATTTTAAACTGTTCATAAATTTTGAAGGTTTCTCTTAGATATTCTGTAAATTCATATATAAAGCATGTTAAAAGTAAGTTATTAATCCAGTAAATTACTAAAAATTGAACTAGTAGTTTTAAATCTTTAATAAAAATTATATTTCCGATAGAGGTTATTAAAAGTGAATATAAAATGGAATAACCCCACTTATTTTTTCTTGTTGTTCTTATGTTTAAAATGAGAATAATTCCAATTATTAAGAATAAATCAGTTAACCCGTAAACTATAGAAACCATGGGAACCCTGAATATCAAGTAACCTAAAACATTGGTTATGATGGTAGTTACAATTGCAGATAAAGCTCCTCCGTAGAAAGATGATAAAATGATGGGTAATACATGGAAATTAACTGATAAACCGGGTATTACATATACGGGAAACAACATCAATAATATTTCTAATAATCCACCGACCATCCCGATAAAGAGTTTTTGTTGTATAGTTACTGATAACTCTGTAACTAATAGTTTGCCTTTAAAAAAAATACAAAGAATACTTATAGTAGTTATTAAAACACATGAATTAATAAAAAATTCAATAATCATAACATACACCTTTCTACCTAAAATAATTTTATTAATATAAAGCTCATATGATATTCGTATGGTATTATATGAGCTTTATATCTGTTTTAAGAAAAAACATTTTTTTGTCTAAATATGTCGATGAATAATGAACTTCTTGTTTCACAGCTTTAACTAATTATATTGCAGGAACAATAATATAATAATAGCTTGTTGAATAATTAAATTGAATTCATCTATTAGGTATACAGGAGAACCTATTTAATATGACGTTCATAGAGCAGATCTAAAACTTGGTTATCATAGACATTTGCAGTAGCTAAGCAAAATCACAATGGTAGTATAGTATCTGTTACAGATACAGCACAGTGTAGTTCATATACTTTATTAGGTTATTGAATAACTACTTTTTCCAAACATGCAAATACTGACTCTAAGCCTAAAAAGATATTTTGACGTGATTTAAATTATTTGTAAATCGTTGATATTTAGCTACTTTTTATGCGCCAAAACTTGGTTATTCAGCAACCTATATTTATTAAAATTATATAAGCACAAGTTTTTGTGATATTACAAAACAATGTTAAATATATCCATTCATTTTTTATGGTAATGCCTTTAATGCAATAAAAGGACATACAATCTTTGTTTAATCAAAGAATAACTTGTTATCCTAAAATAAAATATACGTAAACTACCAATGATTAAATCGGAAATTTTAACAGAAACTGAGAAAATCGAGCACACTATAAGTAAGAAAACAACAGAGTGTTTTGAGAACTTCATAGAATTTAATAAAAATAATCCTGAGATAGGAAACAAATTTAAAAATTATATCAAAGTAAAAAGCGCATACTAATTGATTACCATATACTTCACAAATGAACCCAGCTAACGAGGAATCCTATAATCCTCCTAGTGGTTACCTGCGAATTGAGGAGTAGTTAGAAAAATTAAAGTCCCTCATACCATACGAAACGATATGAGGGATAAGTGTTTTTTTAGGGTATTGATTTAATATAATATATTCTTTTAACCGACGCAAAATTCCTTTAGATAAAATTCCAATACAATCAAATTACCTTGAAACCTTAAAACGAAAGTTTAAGAGCTATAGAGGTATCACTTAAATGTTTTCGTAAGTTTAGACATGTGTATCTCAAAGGAGAAAAATCATCTTAAAATGACTCTATGTAAGTTTCAACTTTAGAAGAATATTATATAAAAGTATACTTTTAGGGTCAAAACAGAAGATAGATTTTACCTATCTTAAAATGTTTACTTATTAAGTTTTGCAACTTGATTATTTATACCATCAACATAATCCACATCTCAAAAGTATAAACTCGTATATTTTTATACAGACAAGCCTTAATTGTTAAAATAAATTCACTTTATTTGTAGTGGTAATAGTTATATAATTAAAAAGTTATATATTTTTTTAAATTATATAATACTTTATTCTATAATATAAAAATATACTAAGGTGGATAAATATATGATAAGTGATTTATTTATAAATGTGTTGTTATTTATATCGGTTACTTTTATTTTTGGTCACATTTTGAAGGACATATCTACCGATGCGGTTGATACTATATATGCTAAAATATTATTAGGTATAAGTGGTGGATTTTTCGGTATTCTACAAATGATATATACACTTAAAATTGATGGAACTACTACAATACTAGATTTACGAAATTTTGCATTGATTATAGTTTCTCATGTGGGGGGAATTATACCTACTATAGTTTCAGCGATTATTATAGGATTGTATCGTACATTATACTTCGGTGTAACTAAATCTTCCCTTATGGTAGTGTTTCAAATGATATTATATTCAATATGTTTCCATATAATTGACAAAAAGATTAAATCAGATTGGAAAAAATGGTTTTTCAAGACTCTATCAATGTTAACCATATTATTATTTATTTTAATCTATCTTTTAAAGAATGTAGAAAATTATCAAGTAATCCTTTTTAAATATTTTATAGTTAATATATTAGTTAGTGTATTAGAATATACTCTGCTAGGCTATGCTAAAACTTCAAATAAATTGTATAGAATGTATAAAAAAGATTCTACAAAAGATTTCCTTACTGGGTTAAATAATGTAAGACAATTTGATAGCATATTTAATTACATTGTCAAAAATACAAAGGAACAAGGTAAAAAACTATCTATATTAATGATTGATATTGATTTTTTTAAAAAAATAAATGATACATATGGACATGCAGAAGGTGATGTTGTTTTGCGTGAATTAGGAAAGATTTTGCTTAACAACTGTAGGAGATCGGATATAGTATCTCGAAACGGAGGAGAAGAATTTACTATATTACTATTAGACTGTTCCCCAATTCAAGCAATGCAAACGGCTGAACGTGTTCGCTCTGACGTTGAAAAACACCCATTTGTATTGTCTAATGGAACTCAAATAAACATTACTGTATCAATAGGAGTTGCCAGTTATCCAGAAGATACAAATGAAGTAGAAAAACTCTTAGATTTAGCAGATACAGCATTATACACTGCTAAACGTACAGGAAGGAATAAGGTGCGTTCATCTAGTGTACGATTCAATGTTTTACATTCTTGACCATTGCAGTTCTTGAAGGTATACTAATATCGTGATACCAATTAGTGGTTCCTTCGGGAACTGCTTTTCTATTTTTTTGTGTCAAAATTTCTTTTAATATATTCTAAAGTTCGCATACTATCTCTTCTCCTTTCACTAAAGATAGTTACTTGCTGCTAAGCAAGTTTTAACACTTCACTAGTTGGGGTAGAGAGCCCCGTGATACCAGGAGAAAAGTAGAATAGTAGTGAGGACTTTAATATGTCTTTGATATTGATATTTTTTTTGAAATATATTATATTTATTACGATGCGTGTCGTTTTATAATGTATTATGTTGAAATTTATCCCTTATATTATTTTCCATGTTGTGGTATAAGGGAGTTTTGTTTATTCATTTAACTTTTCTGGATTATATTCCATATTACCCAGCGGCATATCTTCTGAATTTCCAAGATTATATTTTCTTTATTTTGGTGTGGAATTATCTATATATTTCCACTAAAAAATGTATGCTACCTATGATATGATAACGATATGATTTTTAAAAAGGGGTGGTTAAGTTTGTAGATGTGATAAAAATTAACTTTTATATTATAGTAATCTTTTTAAAATAAAGGTCTTAATACGTATAATTATATGAAATATAGCATAGGGCAGGTATTTTTATTATATTTTTAAATTTATAGGAGGAAAAAATTATGTCAAAAGTAACTAAAGATAATCGTATTGATTCTAATGTAAGTTTACTTAAAATAGAGGATGTTATTGATATTAGTTTGTTGCAAAAGTTTCAAGATAACTTTGCAAAAAGTATGGATATTGCCAGTGTAACTGTTGATATTAACGGAGATCCCGTAACTAAGCCAAGCTTTTATACAAGCTTTTGTATGAATTTCACACAGTCTACTGATATTGGTACTAAACGTTGCGCTGAATCGCATAAAAGAGGTGGAATAGAAGCAGTAAAAACAGGAAAGCCTTATATTTACACTTGTCATGCAGGGCTAATAGATTTTGCTGTACCTATATTAGTAGAAGGTAGGCATATTGGAACGATTCTAGGAGGTCAAGTTTTAACTTCCAGTCCTAAAGAATCAATATATAAGAAAACTGCAAAAGAACTAGGTGTAGATGAAGCAGGATATTTAAATGCTGTAAGTAAAATAAAAATTACTAATGAAGAAAATATAAGAGCCGCCGCAGAAGTATTATATATTATTGCAAATACACTCTCAAGAGTGGGATATGAAGAATTAAGACTTAAGGAAACATCGGGTATACTTTCTGATAACTTAAATCAAGTTTCTGCAGTCATGGAGGAATTATCAGCGTCCTCAATCAGTGTTTCAGAAAATCAACAGAGCTTAAACACTGAGATTATTAATGTTAAAGATATAGCAGTAGAAATTAATTCAATATTGGATGCAATAAAAAGTATAGCTGATGAAACGAAAATGCTTGGATTAAACGCAGCTATAGAAGCAGCAAGAGCTGGTGAGGCAGGGAGGGGTTTTGGTGTAGTTGCTTCAGAAATAAGAAAATTGTCTCAAAACTCAAAAGATACAGCTATAAAGATATTAGAACTTACTAAAAAAATTCAGGATTCTGTAGATAAGACAGTAGAATCATCAAAATCTACTTTGCAGACTACAGAACAACAGACAGCTGCCATTCAAGAAACTACTGCAAATTTGCAACAAATTACAATAATTTCAGAAGAATTAAATAAATTAGCAAGTTCTCGCATGTAGGGTTATGTTACCATAGTTGGGGTAAATTATGAGGGAGAGATTATAGCGAAAGAGGTAATCGGAAATACAAGTAAAGGTGGTAATTGTGAAGGTTGTATATTTAGTGACATTTGCAGTAAAGAAGAATATTATGTACGTTAACAAGAACAAAATCTAATAATTTTGTCTATAGTCTGAGACTAAGAGTGTATTTACAAAATACTCTTAGTCTATAATTATTGAATTTCTACTTAATTGTATTTATAAAGATTCTACTTTGAGATTTGTAAGATACTAAGGAAAGAGATTGGTCTTAGGCATAACGAGAATAAATAGATTGCTCAGAATGCAGTTGAAGCTGTGGGGTAGTTAGGAGAGGAATTCGACTAGAAAGGTGCAGTTACATTCCCAGGGTACTAGAGCTTATAAAAGGGAAGACAGGACTTTCAGATGATGACATTTATAACATAATAAAGGATACTGTATTGGAAGTGAATAAGATTTCTGCTCAGGAATAATTTATTAATGGTCTTAACGGTCACTATAATTTTTTATTTATTATAGGAACATACGTTCTGAGGGCGAAAAGGTGATGTACAGTGTTAAATCCACCTATTATAGGGCTATAGGTTAACTTTTGACTTAGAAACCCTATAGAATGGGAGGAAAGTCAAAATTAAAGATATAATAAATATGATACCACAGCATACCTGCTATGTTGAGTTATTCTTCGGTGCAGGGATGGGTTTATTTTGGTAAAGAGCCAAGCAAGGTTGAAGTAGTAAATGACATAGATAAAGAGCTAATAAATTTATTTAGAATGATAAAATACCATGCGCCTGAAATAGAAAGACAGCTGCAATATGAATTTTCAGGAAGAGATATATTTGAAGAATATAAAAATTATACTGTAGGATATTTGACCGAAATACACAGAGCTGTAAGGTTTTTATATTTACTATCACAGAGCTTTGCAAGTAGAGGTAATCATTATGGATATGGTACAAATACCAGGCCATCACCTCAGATATTTTACAAAGATGTTTTGATAGAGTTAAAGGAAAGGCTTAGAAATACTTATGTAGAAGATCTAAGTTTTCAGACAGTCATTGAAAAGTATGATAGGGACTATACTTTTTTCTAACCATAAATAACCATGAAGAGGTTAGAAAATGGTATAAAGATTTTAATATAAATGAGGTGGAAGTTCTTTATACAGTTAGTAAGGATAAAGTTGGGAGAAGGAAGTTTAAAGAGTTGATTATAACTAATTATTAGAGTAAAAACAATTACAGTCTCTATAGTTTGAGTTTGTTGATGTGCTTTCCTAGATAGATTGTTATAAAAATAATGCTGCTGCTCAGATATTCTCAAAAAAATATTTGAGCAGCAACATTTGTTTTTTAACTCTTTTAGCTAACAATTAATTTAGTTAATATAAAGCAGTATATGATTTTATATCCTGCTAAGCATAGTTACTCCAGCTACAGTCCCCCAATCCATTAGAGTAAGAGCTTGGGTTCCAAAGTATGGGTTTAAAAATGGCAGGTATATAGTACCTAGCAGCATAGCTATGGAAGAGGCAGCCGCAATGCTAGTATACCTATTAGGCAGCGTTGATTTGTTTCTTCTGCAGTCATAAACATTAGCAAGCTGGGAACATACTAAACTGGAAAAAGCTAAAGTTCTTGCCTTATTTAATCCTGCACCTAAAAGCATTGAGCCTTCAAATATTGCAAAGGTGGTTAAACCTATCCCAATACCCCTTCTAACAATTTGTGATCCTAGTTTTCTATCAATTAATGGTTCATATCTCTTTACAGGTGGATTATCCATAACTTCTTCACTTGAAGGTTCTGTTGCCAGTGTAGAACCTAGAATACTTTCTGAAATTACATTTATCCATAATATTTGTAGGGATATAAGAGGCAAAATTCCTCCTATAGTGGAAGCTAATGCAATGGCTATTACTTCACCTATGCTGCCTGCCAATAAATATCTCATTGAATTTTTTATATTATTATTTACAGTTCTTCCTTCTTCAATAGCTTTTACTATAGTGCAAAAATCATCATCCACAAGAGTTATAGATGCAACGTCTTTTGCCACGTCACTTCCATTGCTCCCCATAGCTATACCTACATTGGCTTCTTTTATGGCTGGTGCATCATTTACTCCGTCACCGGCCATGGCAACTATATATCCAAATCGCTTAAAAGCCTTTACAATTCTATGTTTTTGTTCTGGTGATGTTCTGGCAAAAATTTGTATTTTTTGAATTTTAGAATCTAGTTCTTCGTCAGTCATGCCCTCCAGTTCATTTCCCGATATAGCCAATCCGTCAGTTAATAGACCCAGTTCTCTCCCTATAGCAGCTGCAGTATTTTTGTGATCCCCTGTAATCATTACAACTTTTATTCCTGCATTATGGCATTTTTGTATGCACTTTTCAACACCTTCCCTTGGAGGATCTTCCATTCCTACCAGCCCCAGAAAAACAAAATTATTATCAATATCTTCAGAGTACTTATTATCTACTTTTTTGTATGCAAAAGCTAGAACTCTAAGGGCATTTTCACACATTTCATCACATACAGATAATAGCTTTTCTTTATCCGTTGATGTTAACAGTCTCTCAACTCCGTCATCATATATTGTTTTACACTTTTCTATGACACAATCTAGGGAGCCTTTACAATATGCTGTTTTTCCATCCGGGCTTTCTACCATTACTGTCATAAACCGCCTGGAACTATCAAAAGGAATTTCTCTTAGACGTTTATTTGATTCTTTTATTACATGTTCATCCAAGTCCAGCTTATGTGCAGCAGTTATTAGAGACCCTTCTGTTGGATCTCCTTCTATGGTCCATTTATTTTCTTTATTTACTAAAGAAGCATTATTACAAACTACTCCTGCAGTCAACAATTTTTCTAAACTGGCCTTTTTTGTTGGTGAACCTTCAATAAGGTTGATTTCTCCTTTTGGATTATACCCTGAACCAGTTACGTCATACAAGCATTCATCTGCATAAATTCTCTTTACTGTCATTTCATTCATGGTAAGTGTTCCTGTCTTGTCGCAGCAAATTACATTAGTAGAGCCTAGAGTTTCTATTGAATTTAGCTTTCTTACAATTGCATTGTGCTTGCTCATTCTCTGTACTCCAAGAGCCATTGAAACAGTTACAATAGCTGGAAGACTTTCTGGCAGAGCTCCAATAGAGAAACTTACCGTGGCGGTTAATACTTGAGCTAAGCTTCTACCTGCAAGTAAAGATCCAAAACCTATGACAGCGCAGGAAATTAAACATATTTTAGTTAATTTCGCAGTGAAGTTTTGTATTTTTAATTGAAGGGGAGTAGCTTCTGATTTTATGTTTTGAAGCATTGCTTGAATTTTACCAATTTCAGTATTCATTCCTGTAGCTATAACAACTGCTTTCCCTCTCCCGCATATTACATCAGTACCCATGAATAACATATTGTGTCTGTTTCCCAGCTCCGTATATTTATTACAGATGTCTATGGACTTAACTACAGAGGTGGATTCGCCAGTTAGGGAAGCTTCTGTAGTTTTTAAGTCATTACATTCAATTATTCTGGCGTCAGCAGGAATTTTGTCTCCTGCTTCCAGTAAAATAATATCACCAGATACTAAATGTTTAGCATTTATATAAATTTCTTCACCATTTCTGAGCACCTTAGCTTTATGTACAATCATATCTTTCAAAGAATATAAAGATTTTTCAGCTTTATATTGCTGGGCTGTTCCAATTAGGGTCTCTATAAGTACTATACCAAGTATAGCTATAGCATCAGGTATTTGACCTAAAAAAAACGAAATGGCACTAACCCCCAAAAGTAACTTTGCTGAGAAGTCATTTAAACTTTTTATAAACTTAGATATCAGAGAACTTTTCTTTTTCTCTGATAAAACATTTAGTCCTAGTTCCTTAATCTTTTCCTTTGCAGCTTTATTGGTTAAACCGGATTGAAAATTGGTTTTAAGAATATTTTCTATCTGATTTTTATCTACAGCATGCCACATTGTTGAATTGTCAGTTGATGAATTTTTACCAGGAAGGGGGGCTCTGATATCTTCAAAGGCAATAGACTCTGACATTTCTCCATCAATTCTGTTAATTTGAATTACATTGGCATTGTGCTTTATATTTGACTTTCTTATATAAATGGTAATTTGTTTTTCTATATAGCTTTCCGATACTATGTTTTCATCAAATATTATAAGTACTTTGCCTGTTATAGGATTAGCTTTTGCCTCAGCTACTCCTTGAATAGACATAATGAAATTAGTTATGTTTTTTGACATGTTCTCATTTCTGTATACGGATTTGACAGGTATCCTTATCCTTTTATACAAAATTTGGTCATTTGATTTTTTAATATTTGATCTATTGTTAGGCATATAAAACACTCTTGCATCACCTTTCTTTGAAGTTTATAAAGTACTGTATTGTTATAGCAGCAATCTAAATAGTCTTCCCTAAAATTCTGCCAACTATTCCTTAATATATTTAAAATTTATTTAACATGAATGTTACACTGCCTTTACTTCATTAGCATAAGATAAAAATCTGTATGATTATAGTTCCTTTAGTAAATTGGATTATTTATTTTTATGTAAAATGATTAAAATAAAAGGAGATAATTATGATAGATTCATGTACTCATTTTAAATACTATTTTGACAGGATATGTCCTGATACAATAATAAATAACCTATTAAAAAAAAATAATTTCTGGTGAAAAAATATTAGGTAACAATAATCTGGAAAATCAAATAAAGAGACATGGGAAATTGATTTATAGGCAAATAGAGGGATTTTTGATTAATATAAAGACTAACTTGAGAAATGGGTTAATTAAAGAGCTTATTACACTTATAAACAGCATTGAAAAGTTAGTTTCAATTGCATTAATTTAATTATAAAAAGCCTCTGGTAATAACCAAAGACTTTCTATTTATTAGGTATTATTAAAAAAATCAATATTATATTTATTGCATTGTTCTTTTTCTATTATTTTTAGTCCTACTCATCTCCATTCCTCCAAGAACTATATGCGCTAAACCAAAGCCAATTGCTCCAGCAGCAACTAATGGTGCTATTTCCATAGCTGTTAAAGCAGCTCCAGTGGCTGTAACTGCCGTTCCTAGAAAAGTTGGTATTGCTCCTCTACGAACTTTCATATTAAATTCCTCCCCACTAATTATTCTAAATACTATACTATGTATAATGCCATTTATTATATTAATCTATGCCTGTAAAATGTTTAGGATAATTCATATATTTCCAATTATATAAAGTTATGAATTCTTGAGAGTATATGCTATGGGTAAAATTACCTTGTTCATGTATTTTAAAAAAAAATCTGTACATAATAAAATTTGTACATAACAAAATATGATTATAATTTAGGGAGGTTATAGACAAATGGATAACAATGGAGCACATACACCAGAAACAAAAAATGTAGGTAGTACTAATAGTTCAACAGAAAAGGTTGAAGAACTGCAGAAGAAAATGCAGCAGGAGCTCACTGATTTACAGCAAAAATATAGTAAAATAAGCGAGAAAGTAAAAGAGTTACAAAATGATAAGCTAGATGTAAAAAATAGTATTAAAGCTATGAATGATAATTTCGGACATATCAGTAAGAATGTTGAAAATGTATTATCTAAGCTTGATAATATTAATATAAAAGATAAAGATTCAAATGATGATCAGATTATAGATGATAGGATTGACATTTCCATGAAAAAAATAATATTTAATCCTTTAAGAAAGTTGACAGTAGGAGTAATATCTTCAATTCTTGCAGTAACGGATAAAGTAACTAAAGTAACCTGTGGAACTAGAGAAAAATTAGAAGATATGGTAGCAGAAGTACAATATGAACGTAGGAAAAAACACATGGCTAACATGAATGAACCTGAAAGTGTAAAATGATTAATGTTTTAAGTTTTAATTTGACGTACACAAAGCATAGTTATATTTATATGGTGTTTTTGTAGGCAAAATAATTAATGAACTAAAATATTGTTAATAAGGGGTTACTATATGAAAGTTAATGACAATAACTCACCTAATGTAGCATTAATTAATAGTGATTTGGATAAAGTAAAAGAAATATTACAAGATTTGTTGGTCTTTAGTTTAGAAGAAATTAAAAATAATCCATCATCGGAAGAGAGGATATTAACTTTATGGTGTAATTATATAAAAAGCTTTAATGACTTCTTTTTCCAAGAATTTGAGAGAACAAATAATAAAAAATTATATAAACGTGCAGTGAGGTTGCTGATATCTAAGCGTTAGTGGACATGAGTCTTAAAAGTGTTTATTCATAAGATAAAGCCAAGTCCAATAAAAATCTTACTTAATATGGAAGATCAAGCAAACTGTAATAATTGTCCATGGAGGATATTATTATGTTAAACAAAAAATTTTTATATGGATTTACAGCTGGTTTATTTAGCTATAAATTTTATTCCGGCATAAAAAATAATATAAGGCCTATGAGCACAAAAATAATAAGAAGTACTCTGGCAATTAGGGAAGGTGCAAGAGGTTTTATTGATGAAATAAAAACGAAAGCACAAAAGCAAGATAATATGTGTAATATAGTTTCTAAAGTAGATAAACAGAAAAACTCAAGAACTTTAGAAGAAGAACAAAGATGCACATTAGATAAAATGTCTGAGTTAAAAAAACAATTAGAAAATTTATCTGAAAAAGTTGACAATTTTTAGTTTTAAAGAATAGAATAAATCTTAAAGTTAAAGGCGTCAATATCATTTTTATACATTTTAATTTTTGTAAATACCTACTTTTCGCTTCCGGCTAGGAGTCCTTTGTAGAGTCTGTATCGCTAAGATCGAGAGGAATGAAATAGGCAAATTGTAAGGGCTTCGAATAAGCCAGTTTTCATTTTTGAAATCGAAAAATAGGTAAATACAAAATGTCAGTTAAGAAATTCAATAATACCAAGGATTACTAGCAGTATTCCTGAAATCAATGATGCATATTTACCCAAAAGTTTACCCAGTATATGATCACCTGTAGCTTGACCGAACATAATTGTAATAATGCTTAGTATAAATGTAGCAATTACAGTGAAATAAATACTAACTCCTGTTACGCTTGCAGCTATTCCAGTACCTAAGTTATTAAAGGTTAATCCAAATGCTACAAATAAAGCTTCTCTCATATTTATATCACCAGAGCAGTCTAAATCTGATTTTTCAGCATATTCAATCATATCATCTATGTTTTTTAATGCAAGCTCTTTTGATTTTGTATTGTTTTTAAGTTTTATTATGCTTTGAATTACAAAATATGCTCCCAAAATGATAATAGCTGCAACACCTAGAGCATTAGTTATAGAATGGGGTAAAAAATTTGATATTAATGTGCCAAATGACATAGATAAAAATGTTCCTGCAGATGTTACAATTGCTATTATGAGATTTGAAAATATTCCTATTTTTATATTCTTTATTCCGTAAGCAATTCCTACAACTACATTATCTAAATTAGAAGACAAGCTAAATAATAATACAGATAAAATTAATTTCATATATGTCATTCCTTTTTATTATTTACATTCTAATATATGAGCTATAAATGTTTATATTGATAATAGTTTATAAAAAATTTTAAAAAGTTAGATGAATAGTATTTTATGAAATTATATTCTATATACTCCACAATTGAAATATATAAGGAAGATATAAAACCTCCAATTTAGTTTTAAGATAGGGTTTTAAACAAAAAAGCTGACCCAAGGTCAGCTCAAAAATTTTGAAAGGATTAATATTACTTAATAGTATAACCAAAGTTTTCAGGTTGTATACAATATATATAGAAAATAAAACAATTAAAGTGTAGGATGTATAGTGATAAAGTTTTATATTAAAAAGGCTCTGGTAACCCCAGAGCTTTTATTATGAGTCATATTAAAACCATAGTCAGTAAGATATTAGAAGGATTTTAGTTATGCATTAATATTATATCCAATTGAATTTATTTTTATAAGTATTTTCTAAATATTCATCCAATTACCTGGAGTATTTTTTATAGAAATGTACAAACTTTAAGTATAGGCAGCAAAAATCACTATATAAAGGAGTGTTGATTATGGCACGTAGCAGTAATAATTTGGTAGTACCTCAAGCTAGAGAAGCTTTAAATCAGTTTAAAATGGAATCAGCTCAGGAAGTTGGAGTAAATTTAAAGAATGGCTATAATGGAGATTTAACTGCCAGAGAAGCTGGCTCTATAGGTGGAAATATGGTTAAGAAAATGATTGAATCCTATGAACAGGGCTTAAAATAAAGTATAATAAGACCTAGTAGGAAATTCTACTAGGTCTTTAATTTTGATGTTTAATAAATTATACCTTCAAGTAAAAAAGAAATTGAAGTAACTACTTCAAATTTTTATTTGAACCCTGCCATCCACCTTGATTGGGATTTTCATTAGGCTGAGTACCATGGGATGGCATTACACCATGAGACGGATTTTCATGAGTTGGCATTTTACCCTGGTTAGGGCTTACGCGAATAGGAGTAATACGTAATATAG
>NZ_JBJHZX010000057.1:0-20505 GCF_045310515.1 Candidatus Clostridium eludens
GGCTCCTGTTCAATACAGAAACCAGCTTATAATTGCCTAGCTTTTTTCAAAATGTCCTTGACATAGGGTCCATTTCATAAATTACAGGGCTTTTATTTTATATATTTTAGAATTGCTTTTCAATATATATATTACTTTCTTTCTGCTCTACAATAACTTTAATTGTCTGATCCTTATTAATATAAAAAGTAACAGGTATATTTAAAGTTCCCTTTGGACTTTCTTTTAACCCTAAAACATTTATTACACCTATCTTCTTATTATGTTCACATTCTTTATGCTCGCCTTGATAAATTTCTATAGTTATTTCCTTCTCATTATCTTCTGAGTTTGTAAATGTCACAGTTTCCTTATATGGAATTGCCACATTCTTAGGAATAATCTGGGCAAAACCTCCATTATCATCTTTTAAGCCTAGAGCATGAGAATTTATGAGAGTTACCTCTAATTTTTTATTTTCAGAAGCTCTGTTGTTTAAATAGGCCCCATAAATAGCTGCCCCTTGACAGACTGCAAGTTCTGGATTTATATCTCCATATATTTTTCCTTCTCCTACAACATCATTTATAATCTCATCTATAAATTTTATTTTACTGGATCCGCCTATTTTTATCACCTTATCAACACTTCTAGGGCTTATTCCTCTTTCTTCAAACATGCCTCTTATAATTTTCTTTATTTTCTGGGTATATTCTCTAATACAGTTTTTTAGTTCGTACAATGTAACAGTACAATCCACAAAATTTCCCGGCGGCACATCAAAAGCTTGTATAAATGCACTATTGTCAAAGGATAATGCCTCTTTTGCCCTTATAACCTGTTCCATTAATTTATTTTTAGCTATGTTTTGCTGTTTTTTATCCTTACAGTTAGAAAGTCTAATTCCTTCTCTTTCTACTATGTAATTATAAAGCTCATCGTCAAAATCCATACCTCCAAGTCTATCATCACCACTTGTAGCTAAAACATTAAAAGATATCCTATTTGAAGAATTATTTAAATTAAATAATGTTAGGTCAAAAGTACCTCCTCCAAGATCAAATACCAGTATATTTTCATCTTTTAGAGCATCACTACTTAAATGGAGTCCGTAGGCCAGTGCTGCAGCTATAGGTTCTTGAATTATTCCTATTAAATTCAATCCTGCCAATTTGGCGGCCTTTATTGTATTTGAAATTTCATTTGCCCTAAAATGGTAAGGTACAGTTACCACTACTCCTTCTGATTTAAACTTTCCCTGGGGAAACATCTCTTCTACATTTCTATACAAGTACTTTAAAATTTCTGCTGATATCTCTATGGAGTTATAATCATTATCTCCCAGTTTTATAGAGGCATACTCATTTCCAATCAAACGTTTTACACCTCTACACATATTTTCAGGGTTTATAATTCCCTTCATAAATGCAATTTTGCCTATAACAAACTGACTTCCATCATTATATACCACTGAAGGAATATTATATTCCCCTTTCAGACAATATACTTCTGCCTTGGTTCCAGTCCATCTGGCAATGGAACTAAATGTTGTTCCTAAATCTATTCCTACTACAGGTGAATGTACACTATCATAAATCACTAAAATATTCCCCCCATCTTAAGTCAATTTCATCACTTCAGTTTTATTAATTCCACTTTGCGTTTCTTCAATTGTAACTTTTACTTCTTGAGAACGTCCTACTTCAAATGTAATTTTTATTTCCAATTGATATTTAGGAATAGGTTTCAGTCCTATAACTTTTACAGTGCCTACATGTTCATTATCCCTGGCTCTTTTAGCCGTCCCCTGATATACTTTAACGTCAATTTCCGTCTGATTGTCTTCATCTGTTGTAAACGTCAATGTTCTCTTTGCCGGTGTCTTCTGATTCTGGTGAATGAGTACAACAAAATCTCCTCTGGAATCTTCTACTCCAAGTGCATGGGCGGCAGCTGTTTCTATTTTTATATTCTTACTATAATTTAAGTTATCTGAAATATAGGCAGCGTATATAGCTGCTCCTTCCCCTACGCACAAACTAGGGTCAATATCTGAATAGGTCTTACCTTCTCCCACTTCATCTTCTATTATTTTATTCATTATTGGTATTTTACTGGAACCGCCCACCTTTATTATCTTGTCAATTTCATAAGGAGCTATACCTGCATTTGCTATAGTTTTCTTTATAATATTTTTAATTTTAGCTATGTAAGGCTCTATAGAAATTTCAAAATCTTTTCTTGTATACTCGGCATCTACATGTACTCCAGGTATTACATCCGGCACTGCAATATAAACACTTTCTGTAGCACTTAAAGTTTCTTTGCTCTTTATAATTGAATCAAGAAATTTTTTCTTTCCTATTTTTTTTATTTTTTCATTTTTTACACTTTCAAAATCAATTTTTTCCCTATACATTACATAATCCATAAAAGCTCTATCAAAATCCATTCCGCCTAATCTGTCATCTCCTCCTATGCCTAAAACATCAAAAAACAGATTATTTTCGTCTTCCTTTACTTTTATTATGGTTAAGTCAAAGGTACCTCCACCTAAATCAAATATTAAAAGTTTTTCTTCTCTATTTAAGTGCTTGTTTGAATGGTGAAATCCATAAGCCAGTGCTGCTGCAATAGGCTCTTGTATAATACCTAATAATTTAAGCCCTGCCATTTTAGCAGCTTCGGAAGTATTCTGAAATTGATGGGCCTTAAAATAATAGGGAACTGTAACTACTACTCCTGAGGCTTCATAAACTCCAGATGGGAACATGGATTTTACGTTATTATACAAATTCTTTAATATCATAGAGGATATTTCTATAGGATCATGTATCTTACTTCCAAGCTTTATTTTAGCATTTCTATCATCCATAAGCCTTTTTACCCCTACAATTACATTTTCAGGATTTAATATTCCACTCATAAATGCTGTATTTCCAAAAATATATTTATTGTTTTTTTCATCATAGTAAACCACAGATCTTACCATTCTTTCACCTTTTGGACTATAAGTTTCCGCCTCTTCTCCAGTCCATCTGGCTATGGAACTAAAGGTAGTTCCAAGATCTATTCCTATTACAGGTGAATTCTGAGCATCATAGGTCAATTTTCACACCTCTCCCTTTTTAAGCATCTTTAAATACCTTTTACTTACGCATTTTCAGCTGCCTTAAATTTATACGCTATAACTTGCACTTGCCGTATTATATAATTACTTCCGGTATTATAAATATCTTCCAAATATTCATATCCTTTTCTGATAACTTCCGCCACAGTTTCATCCAGCTCCTCTTTTTGTGTATGTTCTATATCTATAGCCTGATGTAAATTAAAATTTATATTTTCAGCTTTACTGGTTTTTATCTCTCTTATTTTAATATTTTCCAGCAATTCTTTTAATACTTTATCCATGTCCCCATATATATCTGATATTATATATTTTAAAGCTGTTACATTATTTGTATTTAAATATTGAATACCGGAATCCACACCATCAATTATAGGCAATAGCTGGGAATTGATAAATTTAAAATATGCCCTCACAATAGAATCCTTTTCATTTCTAATACTGGTTATAATATTATAATTTAAATTAAATACGTTGGTAATTTGTTCCTTTGTTAATTTTTGAAAATCCTCTATAATGCATAGTTTATCATAAGTTTTTTCCTCAATATTTTTCACTTTATTCAATCCCATATTTAACATGTTTTTACACATTTTATTTATCATGTTTATGCCCTTCAGTCTGTTTTTTAAAAGTTCCTTGTCTTCACCTTCCAGAATATCAATTTTATGCTCTATGCTTACATTGAATTCTTCTATGATACTAGATATATCCATACAATTTTTTTCAAGATATATAATCAGCTCCTTATTTTTTACAATCCATGTTTTGTACTCCAATAAACTTTTCTCATAGGCTATGTCATCATTTTGAAGCTGTTCTTTATATATTTTAATTTGTTGTAATTCTCTCTGTTTTTTATCTTCAATACCTGTATTGGAAGATAAATTAAAATTCAAATTATCTATAAGAGGAAATATATAAGAATTTACAAGAACAAAATATTTATCAATAAGATCATCCTTTTGTCTTATACTATCTTCTATCATATTATGATTGGCATTAATATAACTTTTAATTTGTTCCTCTGTTAAATTTTCAACATTATCCATAGTAAAAAGCTTATCATAGCTTACTTCATCTATATGAGTTATTTTATCTAACTTTATATCCAATCCATTTTTCCAAGGTACTTTTTCACTGTCTTCGTAAGCTTTTTTAATATATAATACAAGCTCTTCAATTCTAGCTATCCATTTTTTATAGTCTAGTATCACATTTTCATATGCTGCATGCTGGCTTTTAAATTCCTCTTTATATTTTTCAATTTTCTCTAAATAAAATTGAAATTTTGTATCATATCCTTCAGAAGAGTCAATAGCTGTTTCATCTATTTTTTCTTCTATATTAATTTGTTCTTCATTTTTACATTCTTCTATAGTCTGGTTTCCCTTTTCCTCTGGCTTTTCAATGTTTTCAGTTTTCTCTTCAAATGTATGTTCTTTTTGTATTTTTTCTAAACTGTCAGGTGAATTTTTAGCTAATTCATTTAGAATTTTCATATGGATATAATCTTCTCCCACGGGCTTTTTGTAATCCATATAGTCTCTTTCAAAATCATTGGATTTTTCATCATAGATGTTATTTTCCTTTTCATTATCCAATAAATTTCACCACCTTAAATTCTGTCTACTTTAAGTGTTATCCCATTGCTCTCATTATTACTTGCACAAGTTGCTTTTATCCTAATCATATTTTCTTCATTAACTTCAAATTGAACTGTTATTTTTTCCTTTCCTCTAGCACCTTGCGGTATATTCTTTAATTTGAATTCACCTATACATACAGCCTTATCAGTATCATCCTCATTTTTCTCGTTTATATATTCAACATCCTCGTCACATTGATAGATAATTATATTTAACTCCGTTTGATTGTCAAATTGTGTAGAATACTCCTTTTCTTCTACAACACATTCCCCTTCGGGTATTTCCGTTCCTTTTTCTATAAGTTTAGAAAATCTCATGCCAGAAATCATAATACCCAGATTATGAGTAACTATCTGGTTTATATTTATGTCTCCTTCCGGCTTTTCTTCACAATTGTCTATACAATCTGAAGGAACCGATAGTGTAGCTCCAAAAACGGCAGCTCCTTCTGCCACTATGGTTATAGGATTAAAATTAGAATAAGGCTCAACTCCAAACATTTCCTTTATTTTTTCCTTTATTATAGGAACTAGAGTAGAACCACCTACAAGTATAATTTTATCTATATCATCAATAGTAAGTTTTGCACTTTCTAAAGCTTTTTTTACTGTATCTTCGGTTTTATAAATTAGATTTTCTATTCTGTCATTAAATTCTTCTCTTTCAATTTCCACATCTACATTAAGCCACTCGCCTTTTTCATTTTGAATTATATTGGGTATCATAATATTGCAGGCATCTGCCTCACTTAACTCTATTTTAGTCCTTTCTGCAGCTTCTTTTAGTTTCTGCATAGCTTCTTTTAATTTTTTTCTACTTACTCCCTGATCTTTTTGTGTGTCCAATAAATCCATGCCGCATTCATCTAGAAACCTTTCATTGATAAGTTCCATTAACTTCTGGTCAAAGTCATCTCCGCCTAGCTTGTTAATACCTTCTTTTGCAAGTATTTCATAGTTGGCATTTCCCACTTCCTCAGTTTCAGCCTTTAAAATACATACATCAAAAGTACCTCCACCTAAATCATATACTAAAATATTTTGGTCTTTTGAGGAATTAAAACCATACCTGATAGCCGCCGCTACAGGTTCCTCCAGTAGGTATAATACTTCAAGGCCTGCAATTTCAGCAGCTTTTATAGTTGCCCTTTTGGCATTGTCTGTAAAATTAGCAGGTACACATATAACTGCATATTTTAACTTGCCCATGGAATCAAAATCTTCCGAATTCATGGCAGCTTCCACTATTTTTTGAATTATCTCTGATGATATCTGTTCTGGTGTATATTCCTCACCAAATACTTTAACTGTATAGTCATCTTCTCCCATATGCCTTTTTATAGATTGTATAGTATTTTCTGAATCTATTATAGCTCTTCCTTTAGCCTGCTCCCCTACAATTATGGTTTCACTATCCAAAAATGAAACCACAGAAGGTATATACTCTTTCCCATCTATTTTTATAATCCTGCTTTTGCCTTTTGTATATACGGACGCAATAGAAGTAGAGGTTCCTAAATCAATTCCTAAAACATACGAACTCTTTGTTTCCACTATACCCATAATTATCCTCCTATTTTAAATTAGCTTTTGCATCAATTTTTATTTTTTTGCCTTTTAACTTACCTTCACTCAAGTATTTATTTATTAAGTCCACATCCATATTGCCTTCATCATTTCCTGCACTGTTCATAAGTTCACTATATTCTTCTGTCATAGGTATTTCAATACTTGTAAATGTAATTATCATATTTTCATCTATCTCAAATAAGGCACATACCGGCACATTCTTTTCAGAAACATTTACTATATCAAGTTCCAGTTCTCCTAAATACTGATTTTCTTTTACAGATTTGGATTCTCCCCGGTAAATTGTTATAACTACACTTTTCTGAAGAGGTCTCGAGGTATATCCAAGTACTGAACCTTTGGCAGGCAGAGTAGATCCTCTTTTAATTATAGCTCTAAAATATAACTTGCGATTTTCATCCAGCATATCTATACCATAGGTAAATACCACTTTTTCTTTTACCATAATTTTCTTATCTAAATTAACTCCATCGAATCCATTAACTGTATGTGATCCATTAACTTCTGAACTTTCCTCATAAGTTTCAGGTACACACAGACTGGCCGCCATTATAGCTGCACCTCTTGATACCACTTCATCTACATTAGGTGCTACATAAGGATCCTTAACTGAATCCCTCACCTTCTCTTTGACTATAGGCATTTTGGTAGATCCTCCTACCAAAAGCACTCTGTCTATATCATCTCTGGTAAGATTGGCTAATTTAAGCGCATTGTAAATTTTATCAATAGTTTCTTCCAGCAGAGGTTCCACCAGTCTGTTGAATTCATCTCTTGTCAAAGCCATTTCAAAAGAATAGTCATCTATTAAGTTAGGAATTATTATTTCAACTTCTTCTAAATCTGATAAATCAATCTTTGCTTTTTCTGCATTCTCTCTTATTTTCATAAGGGCAGAAACATATTTCTTATCCTTCTTTGAAGTAATATCCACTCCTAATTCATCATTTATTTTCTTATACATCATACCACAGACTAATTCATCAAAGTCATCTCCGCCAAGCCTTGAATTTCCATCTACAGCCAATACTTCAAATTCATTATTTTCTACTTTCATTATTGAAATATCAAATGTACCTCCACCTAAATCATATACCATTATAATTTGATCTCTGTGCTGATCAATACCATAATCTAAAGCTGCAGCTGTTGGTTCTGGCATAAGTCTTAGTACATTAAGTCCAGCTTTTTCTGCTGCTCTTTTGGTAGCTTCCCTCTGTTCGGAAGTAAAGTATGCAGGTACAGTTATTACTGCCTGCTGTATTTTTTCTCCTAATACACTACCTGCTTTTTCTTTTATTGTCTTTAGTATATAATAAGCCACATCTTCTGGAGTAAACACTTCTGTTCCTAAATCATAGGTTGTATCTTTTCCCATATCCCTTTTAGTGGAACACACAGACGTTTCCGGAGACAACATCATTCTGGCCTTAGCCTGACTTCCTACAATAATTTCTCTATCTCTTATAGATAGAACAGAAGGAAAAATATTCTTTCCATCAATAGGCACTACTTCTGCTCTTCCCCTTTTCAAATATGAGACAACTGAATTTGTAGTCCCTAAATCTATACCTACAACTACTGACACATAACTTCACCCTTTCAAATTATTTCTCATCTAAAAACTCAATATTAATTTGATTAATGCTCACCATTAAAATTTTACCATTATATTATTTATTTTTCCAAAACTTTTTACTTTTAAGTTTATTGTGAACTGATCTTTTTCAATACATACATAATTATAATTTATTTTTCTAAAATACTTATAAATAAAAAAAGCAAATTTATATTTGCTGAATAACATCAAATATGTCCTATAAATTTAGGTATTTGAAAATAAACAACAAGTCAAAAATGCTTTGGGTATTTTATTTAGACATAGAAACAAACTCCTTTAGCGTTTAACTATAACAAGGAGGCTTGTTTAACATTATACTGTAAAACAAGCTATTTAATTAGTCATTACTTTGAGTATACTTTACTCCAAATTCTTCACATAATGTAGCCAATCCACTTTTAAATCCTTTACTTATTTCTTTGAACTCCCAGTTTCTTATATATTTATACAACTCTCCTATAATCACACCAGTTTCATCAGAAAATTTTTCACTTAAATTATATTTTAATAATTCTTCATTATTATTTGAGTTAACTATTCTAATATAACAACTAACACCTTGTCCAAAACTTTGATGCTTAACCCCAGCCCTATATATTGTAGCTGCAAAAGTTATCTTAGAAATATCAGAAGGTATATAAGCTAAGTCTACAATTATTTGTTCACCCTTTCCATCACCTAAAAGGTTATCACCTAAATGTTCAACGGCTCCTGAAGGATGTTTCAAATTATTATAAAATACAAAATCGGAATCTTTATGGACTTTTCCATCTTTCCCAAGGCAGAAAGCTGCTATATCTAAATCAATATCTCTATTATCTGCATTTGTATCCCATTGCAATTCTACTAATATTTTTCTCAATAAACTATTATCTTCTATAAAATCATCTGCATTTTCCGTTTTTTTTATCATTATTCCCATATAACATGCCTCCACTTAAAGATTGAGCATTTTTATTTTCGATTTTATTATACTTTTGCAACAGATATTTGTCAATTTCCATTAGCCTTATGAATACCTTATCTTAAATAAAATTCAACATGAAGAAATTACTTTAATTTAAGTTTAAAATTATTATTAATCAAGTGTACTTACTTTACGTAAAGGATTACTATAAATGGTTTAACTCTCTTCCCAGACTTTCTCTCCTTCTTTATTAATATAAATATATTTGTTCTTGGATATTACCATAGCTAATCCATTAGAAAAATTATTTATGTGTTCAAATTCAGGCTTGACTACAAATTTTCCGGTTTTATCAATACATCCCCACTTATCTTCTATTTTTACAAAAGCTCTTTCTTCTTTAAAATTAAGTGCATCATCAAAAGCCGGCTCTATAATAACCTTATCTTGCCTATCTATATAACCCCACTTTTTATCTATCTTTACATTGGCTAATCCCTCTGAAAAGCCATCTGCAATATCATACTTGGGTTCTATTAATAGTTTTCCGGCTCTATCCATGAATCCATATTTAAAATTTGACATAACCTGAGCTAAATTTTCATGAAAATCAAAAACACAATCGAAATTACATTTTAACACTACATTACCTTCCCTATCAATATATTCCCAATGTTCTCCTTCATTTACTCTGGCAATTCCTTCCGAGAAACCAAAAGCATTTTCATATATGGGATCTATAACACAGTTCCCTTTTTCATCCATAAAACCATATTTTTTATTTTTCATAACAAGTGCTAGTCCATTAGAAAATTCATCAATAAAACTGAACCTTGGCTGTACTACTATATTTCCTTCTTTATCTATAATACCCCATTTATCATTTATCCTTATAGAAGCAAATCCATCACAAAAATTCCACGCTTCATCATAATTATAATCTATTACTGTTTCTCCGTTTGTATTTATGTACCCCCATTTTTTACCTATTTGAGTAGATGCTAAATCCTCATTAAAATCCCATGCATATTGAAATATAGGATTTATAATAGTTTTACCCATTCTATTAATATATCCCCACTTCTGATTAACTTTAATTCTAAATAAGTTTACATATTCCTCCATATAAATTCCCTCCCAATTATAAGTGCTTTAATTTTATATAACTACTCATTTAAATTTAATTTTAACACATCTCCAAATTAAATTAAATAAAAAAGTCAGAATTTTCAACGCTTAACGTCAGATTATTCCTCACTAATTGCTAGTAAGTCCTTTAGATAACTTAATATCAAATAATGTGGATATAAAAACTACATTACATGATTAAATTGTTTATATTATAAGATTTATATGGTACAATAGAAGTTGTAATAATCCAAGGGTAATATTTAATGTATTTAGGTAATATATTATTTTGTATAAATACTAATTAGTTGCTCATAAGGAATATTTTATACCTTAATTTTTATTATGTGAAAATTTTTATTATAATATAAAAGGAGTAACAAACATGGATAATTTAACAACTTTTTTACTAGGAGCCTTACAAATTACTTTACTAGATATAGTTTTAAGTGGAGATAACATAGGTGTTATAGCTCTAGCAACTAGGGACCTGCCAAAAAAGTACGCTAAATCCGCATCAATTATCGGAGTATTTGCTGCAATCTTTCTAAGGATATTATTTGCTTGTCTCATTACTTATATACTACTTATAGAATGGCTTCCTATAAAATTAATCGGTGGAATTTTACTTATAAAAATCACATGGGATTTTATAAAACCAGAATCACCAAAATTGGAATATGCAGTCCCAAATACACCAAATAAATATTGGAAAGCAGTTTCCAGCATAGTTTTGGCAGACGTAGCCATGAGTTTAGATAATGTGCTTGCAATTGCAGGAGCAGCCCAAGGGCATATAGTTCTTATAATATTTGGCCTGGCACTTAACATTCCTATTATATTTTTTGGAAGTCAGTATGTAGCAAAACTTATGAACAAGCACCCTATAATTATATATATAGGAGGTGCAATACTTGCCCATACATCTTTCAAAATGTTCCTTGAAGATAACCTTCTACATAACTTTACTTCTCCTGTAATGATAAATATAATATCTTTTGGTTCTGCCATAATAGTGTTATTATATGGTTTATATATTATAAACAAGCCAGTGTCCTACTCCTTAAAAGAATTTAAAGATCAGCATTTTTAAAATTAATAATATAAGGATCTGCAGCAAAATAGAATATATTTTACAATAGATCCTTATAAATCTTCATTGTACAAATCATTATATACTATTTTAAATACCTCTAATGATTCCTCAATTTTATCTTTTAAAAGACTTTTCCTGTTTGCTAGTTCACAAATTCCCAAATCCGTTATGGTATATATTTTCTGCATTTTACTTTTGGAATAATCCCACTTTCCCTCAATCAATTTATCTTTTTCCAATTTCTTCAGGAGTGGATAAATTCCCCCAGTGCTTGGAATCCACCTGCCTCCGGTTCTTTCTCCTATTTTATGAGATATATCGTTTCCATTAGTAGCATTGGCTCTTAAAATATAAAGTACATATATAGGGAGAAGTCCCTTGGTAAAAACCTGCCCTACAGCTTCCTGTTGTTTTTTTACTTTATTTAACTCCGCAAGTTTTTTCTTATACTCTTCATATAAAAGCTTCTCTTTTTCCTCAGTACCTCTTTTAAAATTAAACTTACTCATAAAAATTATTCTTCCTCAAACAGTACTAATCCTACCAACCCTGGTCCACTATGTACACCGGATACAGGGCTTAAAGCCCCTCCAAAAACTGATGAAACTACATTTGGATGTTCTTTTAACTGTTGAAACATTTTTTTTGAATCCTCCAGTGCACAGCCATGCACAACACATAATCTACATTTTTTGGTTTTAAGGATCTTTTCTCCAATTTCAATCATTCTATTTAAAGATTTTTTTCTTCCTCTTACCTTATCATAAGTATAATATTTACCGTCATTTATATCAATAGATACTATAGGTTTTATATTTAAAAGTTCTGCAATAGTACCTGCCACCTTACCTATTCTACCGCCTTTTTTCAAATACTCTAAGGTATCAACTACAAAAAATAAGTTTACTCTTTTTCTTATGTCAGATATTCTATTAACTATTTCATCAAAGCCAATGCCTCTTTCTATAAGTTTTCCGCACTCTTCTACTATTAGACCCTCTCCCATGGAAATAGATTTAGAATCAAATACATAAGTTTTGATTTTAGGATGATTTTCACTGACCAATTTTATTCCATTATAAATTCCTGTTAAGCCTGCCGAAAGTGTTATGGCTATGGCATGAGTATAACCTTCTTTTTCTAAATTTTCAAATAATTTTTCCATTTCGCTAATAGAAGGTATTGAAGATGTGGGAATTTCTCTATGTAAATTATTATACACATACTCTGGAGCTATATCTATTTTATCCGTAAACTCTCTATCTTTATATATTATTCTATAATGAAGCATTTTTACATTATATTTTTTTATAATACTATCAGGTAAATCACTAGTACTATCCGCTATTAATGCGATTTTATCCAAATTTCGTTCCTCCCATTCTTTAAGCATCTGAAAATCAAATGATTGTCATATTTTAAATATAAATAATTATATCATTTTTTCATCTATTATCAATACTGATATATCAATATTGATAATAAATAAGTTACAACACAAAAGAACTCAGATTTTTGATATTTTTGGAGGTAACTTTTATCAAAATTCTAAGTCCTTTAAAATCTATATTTGTATTTAGATAATAATTAATTTTATCCGAACGCTACCCATTGCTAACACCCCCTGACCTTCTTCAAAGTGGGGGATAAGCACTGCTACGCACCTGGATAAGTTCTTCTCCTAAAGGATAACGTATTCTAAGTGCTGAAGACACTAAGAATACTGTTAATAAGGTTCAGATGGAGAAAAGTATTTCTCATAAGCAAACTCCACCTGAACCTAAGAATCACTTGATTTTTTAACTTCACTGTAATCTACATCTATAATTTTTTTATATTGAGAATTAAATGGTTCTTCCCTATCTTTTTCTATGTTCTCTTTATTTTCACTTTTAAATATATGCTTTCTTTTATTTTTAAAATATTTCTTAACTGTTAGAAATAAAAACAGTATGGCTGCTGTCATTGCTAATAAAGGTATTATTCTTATAAGCGTAAATACTATAACTAATGCCAATATTATTTTACAAATTACAACAAAGTTTTTACCTGCAAAATCCATATTATTTCCTCTCTTTTCTATTTTAAAAAATTAAATTCTTTATAATTTTCTCCACTATTATTTATAAATTAATTATACCACATAATCTCAAAAAGTAGTATGAAATAACCCTTGGCAATTATTAGTATTTTCGTTTCTTTTTGTGAATATCCTGTACTTTTTTTTTAAACTCTCTGAAATCTGTAAATATCAAAACTATTAAACTTATGGGCATAGCAAATATGAATATGATGATCATAACCTGCAGTATATCTTTTATTACCATGGTTGAATTTTTCCTTTCAAAACAAAACTCTTCCCTGATAAATACTATGCCTGAGATTTGAAACATATACTAATGCATTTTAATTAATAGTTAAGAGTTATTGAAAGACAGGACCCCCAATAGTCCTGTCTTTATGTTGTAAATATTTAAATCTTATCTATTTTTCTTCGGTAAAAGTCTTTATTAAATTGTGATTTAACAAATCATCACAATACCCTAATTCCTTTGTGTACTGGTTTTTTTCCTCTTTCAATTGCTGGGTTTCATCTATCCTATCTCCTGACTCTAAGTCGTAGTAAGTATTGGTCCACGACACATACAAATTTTTTCCATCTATAAAAGAACCATTTCTAAAAATAACTTTTCCACTATCTCCATTAAGCATGTCCTTTCCAAACATATAATTTTGAGGCAAATTATATAGATTGGCCAGGGTAGGATATAAATCCATCTGACAGGTGTATTTATGATTTACCCCTGCATATTTATCATCTGGAAAATGCAGTAATAAAGGTACCTCCTGATATTTAAACCAAGTGTAATCATCACTTTTTTCCGTATTCTCAAATTTAAAAAGTTCTGCTGCATTGTCCTTAGGGATAGCAAAATGATCTCCATATAGTGCTATAATAGAATTATCCATAATTCCATCCTTTTCAAGATTATCCAAAAATTCTCCCAGCTGAGCATCTGTGTAATGTATAGCCTTCAAGTAGTTTCCCATAAGAGTTCCTTCATATTCACCTACATCAAAATCCCCATATTTATCTACAGCTTCATATGGAAAATGGCTGGTTAAAGTAACTAAAAAAGCATAATAAGGTTGTTTGAAACTCTCAAGTTTTTCTAAAGATTGATTTAAAAATGACTTATCACTAAGACCCAATCCTATCGTTTCATCTACATTAAAACTGTGCTGTCCAAAAAAGTCATCAAAATCCTGAGCTTTATACATAACATTTCTATTCCAAAATCCTTCAGTATTTCCATGAAGAGCAGCAGTATAATAATTTTTATCTTTTAAAGCACTAGCTAGAGAATCATATTTATTTCCGCTGTAGGTATAATAAGCTGCTCCTGACTGTGCAGGATAAAGAGAGTTATTAGACATAAATTCCGCATCGGATGTATTTCCCCCTGCAACTTGGTAGTAATAATTATCAAAATACATACATTTGTTTAACCACCTGTTTAAATTTGGGGTTATCTCCTGCCCATTTATCTTCTGGTTTATTACAAAATTTTGAAGTGCTTCCACTTGAATTACTATCAAATTTTTTCCTTCTGCTTCACCTTTAAAATTAACTTCTCCTGTACTCTTATTATTATTTTCTAAAAAAGTCTTAATCTCATTTTCCCTGTCCTCAGGCAACTTTTTAGAATTCTTAACACTGGTACTTATATAATTATATGAATCCACCATATGAAAATTTATATTTCCTATCATGGTAGTAAGATATATTCTATTACTCATAGCTGTTAATAATGTAGGTTGTTCTTTAGACACCCAGTAAAAAACAACCGCATTAGAAGTGGCACCTAAGATAAATACTACTAAAAAATTCAGCAGCCTTTTTGATATATGCCTTACATTTTTTCTTTTTTTCTTATAAAACCTGGCTATAGGTAATAAAATAGCTATATCCAATAAATAATACAGATCTTTAATGTTTGCCACGCTGCTTACACTGGAAGATACCCCTTGAAGTAACTTAGCATTCTTTACTGCCGCTACCGTAGTAATATCCTTAAAATATCTATAATACATTAAATCAGCTATAAGTATTAAACTTATTATTATATCTAATATATATAAAAAATTAACTCTGCTTTTTTCCCTAAAAATAAAAGAAAAGCTAATTAATATCAATATAGAAGCAGTTATAGGAAAAATTACATAGGAAGCCAGATAGCTGGGTGATATATCTTTGGCATATGACATTAATTTCACACAAACTATTGTAAAAAATAAAATCACATCCATATTATTAAATAAAAACTCAAATAGCAATTTGAATAATTTACTATTTTTTATATCCTCAAAATTCATTGTCTTTCCTCTCCACGAACTGTTTTAAATTCCTTAAAAGGAATTTTACAATATATACATGGCACTTACATGTCAAGTTCATTAATAAATTGTTAATAATATTATAACATAAATAAAACAAATATTTATATTACTATAACTTATCCATTATAAAATAAAATTTTACACCAATATCTGTATTTTGTACACCATAATCATACCCATGGAGCATTAATATATTTTTTACTATAGAAAGTCCAAGACCTGTTCCCCCTAATTTTCTATTTCTAGATTTGTCTAACTTATAGAAGTTATTCCACAATTTATTCAATTCTTCTTCTGGTATGTTTTTACCTGTATTTTCTACAGCCACAATAATTTTATCACTTTCCTTATTTTCTATAGTAAAATTTATATCTCCTCCTTCCTCTGTATTCTTTATGGCATTAGTTATAAAATTATCTATAACCTGTTCCATTCTATCCCAGTCCGCATATACTTTAGCTTTTGGAATCATATGAAAATTTATTGT
Source organism: Candidatus Clostridium eludens (assembly GCF_045310515.1). Taxonomy (NCBI): domain Bacteria; kingdom Bacillati; phylum Bacillota; class Clostridia; order Eubacteriales; family Clostridiaceae; genus Clostridium; species Candidatus Clostridium eludens. The sequence continues at coordinate 15,988 of NZ_JBJHZX010000057.1, forward strand.
TATATTTTTGTCTTTTATAACCTTGGAAAACTTTTTTAAAACAGATACTATAAACTCATCCATAAAAAATTTCTCTCTATCAAGTTTAAGCACTCCAGATTCTAAATGGGATAGTTGCAGCATACCTGCTACCAGATTTCCCATTTTATTACTTTCGTCTATTATAATGTCAATATAGTAATCTTTTTCACCAGAATCAAATATGTCGTCCTTTAATCCTTCTGCATATCCTCCTATTAAATTTATAGGTGTTTTAAGTTCATGAGAAACTGAGGCTATAAATTCTTTTCTAATTTTATCTATTTCTCTTTCTTTTTCTATATCTTCTTCTAACTTGGTATTGGCTTTTTTAAGGGATGTCAATGCTTTATCCAGATTATACGCTAAAAAATTCAAGGTATTTGCTAAATTTCCTATTTCATCTTCATTTTTAATGTTACACTTTTCCGTAAAATCCATCATGGCCATCTTTTTTGCAGTATCATTTAATTTAACCAATGGTTTTGAAACCGTATTTGTATATATCAGGGATAAGATTAAAATCAACACCACTGCGCCTATATAAAAATAAATGTAAAATTCTTTTATTACAGAAGATGCTTCATCCACTGGCTGAAGAGAAGTCATTGCAAATATTATTTCCTGCTTTTTATTATCTGGAACCGCTGTTACTATATTTCTGATTCCATTAATTTTTCTTTCCGTAATCACTGTCATAGGTTTATCATATTTTTTCATTTCATCCAATAAGTTAGAATCTCTAATCCAGGTGATTATAATATCATGTATAATTTTTACTCTCACCTCGTCATAATCTTTATTATCTAACTTTGTTATATAATTCATTTTTCCTTCATTATCCATTATAACTATTTTAGCATTGTTATTATCTTCAAATTTCCTTATAAGCTCTGTTACCTCATCATCATTTTCCGCATTATTGTAAGATATTTCAAATTTCTTAACTGAACTTTCTATAATACTTTTCTTTTTGCCTATATAGAATTTTCCAAAAAATAAAGATTGAAAAGTTAGAGTACTACTTATAAATATAATAAATATTAAAGCAGTAACTATAAATAATTTCCATGTTATATTTTTTCTTATTTTTTCTATAAACTTATTTTTCCACATAGTATTACCTATCTTCATTCTTTTCTTACCTCAAATTTATAGCCTACTCCCCTAACTGTTGTTATTAAATAGGCCTTAGCCCCCAGCTTTTCCCTAAGCCTCTTTACGTGAGTATCAACTGTTCTAAGGTCTCCATAATAATCTACACCCCATATAGCATCTAAAATTTTTTCTCTGCTCAAAACTATATCCTTATTTTTTATTAAATAACATAAAAATTCAAATTCCTTTGGAGAAAGATATATATTCTCTCCATCTATTTTAACTTCATGACCTTCTTCATTTATCAAAAGTCCGTCATATGTATTTTCTTTAGCATTATTATTAACTTCAGCATAATAAGTCCGTCTTAAAAGAGCCTTTATTTTTGCTACTAAAATTTTAGGGCTCACTGGTTTTGTCACATAGCTATCTGTGCCCAGCTGGAATCCTAAGAGTTGATCTTCATCCTCCGCCCTGGCCGTAAGCATAATTATAGGAACATTTGAAATTTTTCTAAGTTCTCTACATACAGTCCATCCGTCCATTAGAGGCATCATTATATCCAATACCACTAAATCCACATCATTTTCTTTAAATTTTTCAAGAGCTTCCTTACCATTTTCAGCTAGGATCACTTCCAATCCTTCTCTTTTCAAATATGCTTCTATAAGGAATCTCATTCTCTCTTCATCATCTACCATCAAAACAGTTTTATTCATTGTAAATATCTCCTAAATATAATATTTTTTAAACAAAATCCCATACTTTCAAGTATAGGATTTTGAAATAATTTCTATAATGTTAATAAAACTTTATTTTATCCCAGCGCGGCAATCAGCTGATATTCCCATCTTCTCCAAAGTGGGGAATAAGCAAACTCCAGCTGAACCTTAGAATCACTTGATCTTTTCTGCATACTCATACAATTCTTTTACACTTTCTGTTAGATACTTATCTACAACTGAAGCTTCATCTATATGTACTGTGATTTGATCATTGGTATCCTGTAATATCTTATCTATAGTATCTATCTTTTCCATAACCTGCCCTACATTTTCTATTTGCATAGACATGGTGTCCGTCAAATTTCCTACTATATTCTCAAGAGTTTTAAAAGAATTTAAAGTATCATCAATTTTTTCTTTAGCTTCTCTTGAAATTTCAATACCACTAGAAATCACTTCTGTATTTTTTTCTGCATCCTTTAAAACATTTTTAGTTTCTTCATTAATGGTGTTTATTAAAATAGATATATCCTTGGTGCTATTCCCCGTTATTTCCGCTAACTTTTTCACTTCTTCTGCAACAACAGCAAATCCTCTTCCACTTTCTCCTGCCCTTGCTGCCTCAATAGCTGCATTCAGTGCCAATAAATTAGTTTGACTTGCTATTCCACTTATAAGATTGGTTATCTCATTTACTTTATTAAATCTCTCTGCTAATTCACTCATACTATGAAATGTATCTTTTATCTGGCCTTCTAAAGATGTTATTATATCCATAATAGATTCCACAGCTTCTCTTCCTTTTATAGACTTTTCAATGATACTTTCAGTTATATTATGGAGCTTATTTCCCTCTTTATACAGTTCATTAGTAGAATCTTTTGTTTGATTTGTTATATGAGATATACTTTTCATATAATTTTTTATATCCTCTGTAAGTTCAGCCAAAATTTCGTGTTCACTATTTACTGCATTATGTTGATCTATTATATCTTCTATTTTTTTATGCAACTGTTTTAAAAATTCAAAGGTTTGTCGATTTATATCATTTTTCTTTTTTTCATATTTTTGTTGATATTGAATTTCAATTTCACCAGAATCGAAATTAGATACAGCATTATTTTTTAACCCAAAAAAACCCATATTGCTCATCTTTCCCTTCTTATTTTCTAAATCACCCTATTTCTTAATATAATAATATAAGAAATAAAGTGATTTGTACAGCATTGATTATGTATAAAAAAATGATAAAAACATTAAAAAGGGTATATATCCCTCTTTAATGTTTCCTCTAAAGATACAGATATGTTTAATATTTCATCCGATCGCTACCACTGCTAACACCCCCATCTTCTATCAAAGTGGGGGATAAGCACTGCTACGCGCCTGGATAAGTTCTTCTAAGGTTCAGCTGGAAAAAAGCAGTTCTCATAAGGAAACTCCACCTGAACCTAAGAATCACTTGATAATGCTTCAATACAATTTGTTGCAAATTACATTATTCCTGATTCACAGCATTAATATAATTATTGTAAATATTCTCAAGATATTTATCTGGTTCAGGCATAGGATATTTTTTACCTTTTTTACTTAACCTTTTATGGTCTTTATAACGTTTAACTATACTATCCCAATCTTCAGGATAGTTTTCTTTAAAGTTTTTTACAAATTTCTCCAAATTTAAATCTTTTCCTAAATCGCTAAATATTTTTCCTATTTTGTTTTTTTTATCCTTTATTATTTGCGATTTTACAACATGCTTGTTCCCCACAACACATTCACCTCTTTCTTAACTTAATATACTATATTCTTCTTTTTTCTAATAATTCCTTTAATATTTATAGAATTTTTCAAAAATTTTAAATGTTAATAAATATCACAATAGTTGTTTATAATCTTTATTATAATATTGCACAATTTTAAGGGAATTTAAACAATAAAATTTATATTAAAATTAAACAAACTCCTTAACCTTGCATACGATTTTGTCTATGATTTTATCAACACATTCATTCATAATAAGGTGTTTATCCTCATCAAAAATCAGCATTTCTTTATGGGGAGCATTTATTAACTCAAAAATTTTTTTAGTATAATCAAGAGGGAATAATGGATCTTTTTTTGCCGCTATAACTACAACAGGACATTTTATACTCCCATCATATACCTGTTTTAAGTCGGCACAAAACAGACTGGTTAAAAAATAAACAGGATACTTCATAAATCCAATGGGATCATTATCTAGCTTTTTATAAATCTCTTTATTTTCCGTAACTTTATTCACATCTAGATAAAAAGAAACATGTAATTGTAGTCTAGGAACAAGCTTTCCTGCCAACTTCATTGCCATAACAAGCAATTTATATATATGTTTAAAATTATTTGGAAATCTTGTTACACAAATTGAATCTGGAAGAGCCGGAATCAAAATATTATGTGGAAAGGCAGCCTTAATTCTGCTATCAAGACCAGCTAATGCTATAGTCAAAATCCCACCTTGACTTGAACCCATAATAAATATTTTGTCATTAAACCTACGTACAGCATATGAAATAGCATCCTTTCCATTTTGAACCATTTCATCAAAGCTATATAGCTTCTTTGAAATGGACCCTATGTCAAGGACATTTTGAAAAAAGCTAGGCAATTATAAGCTGGTTTCTGTATTGAACAGGAG
>NZ_JBJHZX010000058.1:0-20291 GCF_045310515.1 Candidatus Clostridium eludens
CATTTAATCTCACCCGCATAGCAGGCGGTTTTTAGTTTCAGGCACTAAAGTACCTTCAACTTGTTAAAACATAATTATAGATTAAGAATGTGTTTCTTAATCCATAATTATTAAAACTTTGCCTATTATTTAAGCTGATAAAAATAGGAATACTCTGGAGCTTATCTACCTTATATTTATCTCAACACTTTAAATTTCCATATGTATTGTATTATAAATATTAATTTACACAAGCTTAACATTTCATTCTCTCATTTCACTTTACTGGGAATATATATCTGAGAATTCAACTGCGGCCGATTGGATAATCCGATTATCACCATTAAAGAACTGGTCACTGATTTCGTTAGCTGCAGTTTCCTCATAACAGCTTTTAGATTTACTTAATGGGAATAATACTGTAAAAACGCTGCCTTTTCCAACTGTACTATTTAATAATATTTCACCATCAAGAGAGTTAGCAAGAAGTTTGACAAGGTGTAGCCCTAGGCCAGTACCTTCAGCTTGACGTGACAAATTACTATCAACCTGTCCAAAACGTTCAAAAATAGTTTTTTGTTTGTCTAGAGGTATTCCTAACCCCTCATCTTGTACATCTATAGAAATCATATCTTTATTTTTATATTTCCTTGTAGAAAGGGTTACAGTAATTGATTTTCCACCTGGAGTAAACTTTAAAGCATTAGATAATAAATTAAGTAGAATTCGTTCTAGCTTTTCCTCATCAGAATAAATATCCTTTCTTGATAAATTAGTATTGAATTTCAATATCACATTCTTTTGCTGTGCATATAATTGAACTGAATTTACAATTGTCTCAATAACATACACAATGTTAAAATAGTTTTTATTCATCTTTAAGTGGCCTGAATTTATACGACCAATATCAAGTAAATTATTAACCAAACGAAGTTGCCTATTAACATTTTGCTTAACAGTATTTAAATATTTAGCCACCTTTTCAGTTAGATCCCCTTTGTACATCAAATCAATTGCCTGCAATGCCAAATTTATAACTGATATAGGAGTTTTGAACTCATGAGTCATAAGATAAAAAAATTCATCCTTAGACTTTATTATTTTTTTAAGAGCTTCATTTTTCCCCTTCTCTGTATTCAATAGTTTTTCTTGTTGAGCTTTAATCTCTTCCTGATTCTTTATGAATTCTGAAACATCATGGTAAGACACCACTACATAAGCCAAGTCATCTTCTTCATCAAAAATAGGAGTAGCATTGACCTCTACAATCTGAATTTTATGGTGTTGTCTAATAACTATTCTTTCGTTCTTAACTTTTTCACCTTCAAATGCCCGCCTTGTTGGAAAATTATCTGGAAGTATAATATTATTATCTAAATCGTAATACTTGAGACAATCATCAGCTTCTTTTATTGTTCTTTGAGTATTTAATTCAGGATATAATTCACGTGCTGCGGCATTTGATAGAATAATATAACCTTCTTTATTATAGACCTGAAAAGCATCAGGCATATTTTCAATTATAGTTTCTAACTGATGTTTACGCAGCTTTATTATTTTATCTTTCTCACTTTTCTCAATATTATTAACTTTTTTAAGGATATTCATAACATTACCTCCAATTATGATTTATTGTACTAGTTGCTAATTTTTTGACACTACATTTTTACCATACACGAATAATTCCACAATGGCTTAAGTAATCAATTGTTAAACTACATAAAAATAAAAGCTAAAAAACAGGTATATATATTAAAACAAAACATATATTTTGTATAATTTTGTCGAAGCGTAAATGTAATTTATATATAATTTAATTGAATTTTCTACATACACATTATATAATAACTATATAATATATATACATAAAATTCATATTTGAACTTAATATTACATTTATCCATGAAATATTTTCATATTTTTTAAGTATATGTTATGGTAACTATACAAAATATATGTTTTGACCAATTAATGTTGATTAAATAACTATATTAGTAATAAATTTAAATAATTGGTGGTTAGTCTTGCTTCAAATATCCTAAATTTGTACTGGAATTAAACATAAAGAATCTTAATATTGTTTCAACCATCGAATTCATGTCTTAGTGTTTCTATTCAAATTCAAAAAATATTAGATAGCACATTCTCATCGTATTTCCATACATTTCTTTACCTGAATCCTTACTTTTAGCGCTGCATATATTACGTACTACCTGTTATAATTAATATATTGTTAAGACTGTAAAACCACTTGCTGTGGAAAAAATTCAGAACTTTGATATTTATGGAATAATAGGCCACATACTAAAATCAATATCTAGTATGTGGCCTTAGTTAGTAACCAATATAACAACATTATGACTTTATTTATATTTTAAACTTATGTATAATTTCATCAAGCTTTTGACCCATTTCTGCCTGGATTTGCGCTGAATTCGCCACTTGTTCTATGTCATTAGCAGCTTTGTTAATACTATCTTCTATGGTTTCTGCATCTGCAGATGACTTCTGTGCAGTTTCTGCCATATCCTGTACTGCTTCACTAACTTGATTTACAGTTGCCGCAAGCTCCTCTGCCATAGATGCTATTTCATCTGACATTGCACTTATAAAATCCGCATCATTATTATACTGACCTGCTACATCTTCAAAAGCCTCTAATTGCGGACTTACATTTTCTTTTATGAATCCTAATATTTCATTACTGTTGTCAGAGAGATTTTTAAATGCTTCATGAACTTTTACTATAGTATCCTGAATACCTGTTACTGCCTCTGAAGATTGTTCTGCCAACATTCTTACTTCTTCTGCTACTACTGCAAATCCCTTTCCCTGTTCTCCTGCTCTTGCAGCTTCTATAGCCGCATTAAGTGCAAGTAAATTTGTCTGTTCCGCTATGCTTCCAATAGTGTCTGCCATAACCCTTATAGTATCCACTATTTTGCCATCTTCAATAGCTTGTAACATTTTCTGTCTCTTTTCTTCATATAATTTCTGTGTTTTTTCTATTGCTTTCTTTCCTTTTTCCTGTATACTAGTAGCCCTTAATTTAGCCTGGTTGGCATTATTACTTCCTTCCATAGCCTTTCCTGATAATTCATTGATACTTGAATCAACTTCCTCCATTGAAGCAGTTATTTCTTCAGTTACCGTGCTGGTTGTCTCTATTGCACTTACCATACTTTTTGTTCCGTTATCAATATTTTCAAACTTACATGTTAATTCCTGGATTGAGGCAGAAAACTCTTCACTTGATGAACTTATAATTTCTGAGCTGTTAATTACTTGTGACATAAGATTTCTCATACCTTCAGATGCCTTATTTAATGCTTCAATTACTTTTCCTATTTCATCTGTAGTATCCACATTAATTGTTTGAGTTAAATCAGCATTTTCAAGAGCTTTTGAAAAAACCAATACTTTTTTTAGTTGTTTAGATATATACATAGCTAACACTATGCCCAAAAAAACTCCTAATATTATACCTATGAAAGTTATAATAATTGAGATATGAAGTACATGTTGAGAACTAGTATTGATTCTTTCATATGTCTGTTTTGATTCATTCTGATTGAAAGCGATTAGCTTATCCAGTGAATCAACCATTGGCTCTTCTGCTCCTTGGACTTTCAATACCAATGGCGTTACTTCATCATATTTTCCATCAATCATTAATTGTATTAATTGATTACGAAAATCTAGGTAATTTTTCCTACTATTTTGATACTGAGTAAATATTTGTTTTTCTGCATATGTTGAATCTGCATTTTCATTCTCATATTCTTTAATAGCATTACTAGTTGATGTATCAACAGCCTTTATCTTTTTATTAATTTGTTGTATTTGTTGTGAATCTTTTTCACTTAACATGCGAGTTAAGTTTAGTTGATTGTCTTTAAGATTTTCCTTCATAGTATGTAAATTGTCTATTGTCTTAAGATTACCGTTAAAAATATCATTAATATTTTGTCTATCTGTTTTAATACCATATGCTCCAACTGCCCCAACAATTATAATAAATACTGCTACAAACAAAAAACATGCTACTAATTTTGTTACCATTTTTAAGTTTTTAAACCATGCCATAATATTTTAAGCCTCCATTAATTTACTAATGTTCTTATGTCCTTAAAATATTCGACATATTTTTATATATTCCTTTTCTATTCTACATGTTCATATAAAATTAACTTACATCGATCTTTCCTAGTTTAAACGAAACTCGACCTCTAGTTTTCTAATCAGCCAAAATAAAAAACTTCCTGTAAAGAAACTACAGCAAATTATGTTATATCCTTTAATTTCTCAGCTTTATTAGGCTAAGATATGTACTATCTATACTCTATAAATTTATATTTACCTTAGCAACTTTCAGTTAATCTGTCCTATATCTCCCTTTAGACTCTTATACAGACCCATTTGTGAAAGAGAATATATAGCTAGTGCCATCCATATAAAACCAAAACTCACCATATCCACAGCCGTAAAACTTTCATGATACACAAAAATTCCAATAATCAGGCTTATGGTTGGGGAAATATATTGAGTGAAGCCAATCACTGACATAGGGAGCCTTTTTGCTCCACTTGCAAAAAGCAGTAGTGGAACCGCTGTAACTACACCAGAGCCTATAAGAAGAAGTATTACTACTGCACCTTCGCGCTGAAAAGCACCCACGCCACTAAACTGCCTTAATGCTATATATGCTAGGGCAATTGGAGTAATTATAATTGTTTCCAGGGTTAGGCCAACTACAGAATTAGCTCTAACAAACTTCTTCATTGCACCATATAATCCAAAGGAAATAGCTAGTCCTAATGAAATCCACGGAATTTTACCATACTGCAAGGTTTTAATTATGACACCAATAGAAGCAGTAAAAAGCGCAGCTCCCTGCCAATAATTCAGCTTTTCCTTGAAAATTGCTATACCCAGAGCCACTGCAAATAATGGATTAATATAATACCCTAGACTTGAATCTACAATCTTATCCGAATTAACAGCCCAAATATATAATCCCCAATTAAACGTAATCAGAATTGATGCAATAAAGATATATAACATTTGTCTCTTATCTCTAACTATACACTTAAATTCTCCCCATTGTTTAGTTAATGCAATAATTATAACCATAAATACAAAAGCCCACACAATTCTATTAGATAAAATCTCTATTGAAAATACACTATTTATCAACTTCCAGTATATAGGCAAAATACCCCATAATGTATATGCAGCAACTGCATATATCACACCGGCAGTCTTTTTATTACGCATCTACTTTCCCCCTCTATTTATCTTTCCTTCGTAAATCCATTTTTTCATTATACAATAAATTTCTATTCTTTTCATAAGTTTTTAGAGATACTTTTTAAAACACAAAGCAATTTTTAAACTTAAAAAATCACACGTGAAGTCTCAAAAGATTAGAAGAAGATTTTTCTCTAGTATTCAATGGATGGCCATTAACCATCGCCGACTGATATTTTATAGTACACCCTACTTTAATGTTTCAAATATATATCCTTTTGCTTTAAAATATTCTATTACTTCTGGAAGCGCTTGTACCGTAGTAACTTTAGCTGGTGCATCATGCATTAACACAACTAGATGTTCTTGGTTAGCGTATCTCTCTACATTACTAACTAATTTGTCTACAGGTACTCTATTATATTCAGCATCACCTGTTAAATCATTCCAATCCACATAACGATATCCATCTCTTTTTGCTTCTTCTCTAAAGGGTTCCAATTTTTTACCAAAAGAACCTCCTGGAAACCTTATAAGTTTTGAATTATAATTACTGCCCAGAATAGACTTTAATACTTCATTACATTTATTCACATCACTTATAAATACTTTTGGATCTGAGTATATATAACTCATGTTATGGGAATAAGTATGATTCTCAACTACATTACCTTCTGATGCCTCCTCTTTTACAATATCTTTATTTTTCTCCGCATTTTGTCCAATCAAAAAAAATGTAGCTTTTATATTAAAATTTTTTAAGATCTGCAATATTTTAGGAGTATTATTTGCTGAAGGTCCATCATCAAAGGTTAAATAAACCACCTTCCTCCCATCTGATTTATATGGATTGAATTCAATTAAATCTTTTGTATTAACAGCCTGCACTTTACTTTCTCTCTTATTAACATATTTTTCAATCTTCTTGTTATTATCAGTTTTTGTCCAAAGCAATTGCCTGCTGCATATTTCTTCTCCTATGATAAATCCAATTAAATACAAAAATAAAAGTAATACCCCGATTATCAGTGTACTCCTTTTAGGTATTTTGTATATCTTCATAAATATACCATGCCCCCTATGTTTTACTAATACAAATTATACATCTTCTAATTTATACAATCTACTAATTTGTGTTAATTTTATTTAATTATTAATTACAGAACAGTTTGCCCTGATATTATGATACACAGACGCACAGATATGAAGTTTAAAAGTGCACAGGGTCATTTGTGCGTACCTTCCATATTGAAATTTGAATAAAAATTTTTTCCCATGGTAACACTAATTTTTAGAAAGGAGATATAAAATTATGAAAAGTAAGCCAGATGATAGAAGAGATAATGTAGATAGAATTCAACATAACATTAGTAATAATATTGAAAATATTAGACTTGCAGAAGAAATGATTGAAAAAACAGATGATGAAAAAACAAAAAAAACACTCATAGAAAAAAATAAGAGAAGAGAAAGATCTCTTAATTCTCTAAAATCAGAAATTAAAGATGAAGCAATAGACAAAAAGAATGAATATAAATAAAAACTGCACATATCCACTATCGCCTGTAGGTAGCTTAAATAGCTGTTTGCAGGTGATTGTTTTTTGATGAGTAATGGTAAATTCACATAGTCATGAAACTAAGATTGCTAAATTTTTAACATAAAGAAAGCACCAAATCCATTAAGTTATAAGTATTTAATAAAAATAGTTGGGAATATTAATCTTAATGATTACTTTTATATTGGAGGTTATATGAATGACAAATACTACAAAAATGCCATTAGTTTCATCAGAAATATCAGGTATTTGGAACTCTTATATGGGTGAGAATCTAGTTCTACACTTGCTTAAATATTTTTTTAACAGAGTTGATGATAATGAAATTCGTGCTATTTTGGATCACACCCTAAATTTGTCCAATGAACGTATTAAAGTATTGACTAACTTATTTAATCAGGAGAAACTACCTTTACCAGAAGGTTTCACAGATAATGATGTTGATATAAATGCTCCACGTTTATTTACTGACACTCTCTACTTACAGTATGTATTATACAAGGCAAGGTCAGAAATACGCAGCTATAGTATGCTTTTAGATCGTATAGCACGTTCTGATATTAGAAATTACTTTTCAAAATGTATTCGAGAAAGTATTGACCTTTGTAACAAATCTGCAGAATTGAGCTTATCAAAGGGTATTTTTATTAAGGCGCCTCATATAGAAGTATCTAAAGAAGTTCAATATATAAAAAGTAATAATTTTATCTTAGATAGTTTTGGAAAAAAGAGAGCTTTATTGGCAGATGAAATAAATCATATTTTTTGCATCACCAATGATACTATGATAAGAAAAGCTTTATTAGTTGGTTTTGGCCAGGTATGTAAAGACAAAAAAGTTTCCAATTATATATCAAAAGTTACAGCCCTTGCAACTAAACAACATAATGACCTAACCTCACTCTTAATAGATGAAGGTATTCCAATTGGAAGTTCCTCAGATTCATATGTAACTGACTCCACAGTTTCACCCTTTTCAGATAAGTTTATGTTAAGTAAAATTTTTATAATGTATAGAATAAAGATAGGCAGTATAGGTATGGCACTAGCCGATACAATGAGAAGTGACTTAAAGACTATTTATATGAAATACCTAGATGACATTATGAAGTATTCTAAAGATGGTGTAGACATTATGATCGACAATAGATGGCTGCAGCAGCCTCCACAAGCAATAAGACATGAAAATCTCGCAAAGGTTTGATATTTTCAAAACATCTTAATTCTTATTATTCAAATATGGTCATATTCCATACACTTTAAATAATTAATTAATAAGAAAAAGATCTTAGAAAGCCTTTTTCTTATTAATTTTACTGTCCTAGATTAACAAAACATTTTAAAATAAAATAGTATCTATAATTTCTAATTACCTGTAAATAAATCTTCATAATTCTGTAATAATTCAAGTGGTTTTTTCTCACCAAATAGCTTATATCTTAAATAGTCATCCACAAATACACAAAATGGTACTAGTATAAACCATAATATTGCATATGGTATACATATCTGTCCATATAAATTACCCCATGTATCAGAATAATCCCATATATTAAGTTTTAGCCATACATTTAATACCATGCCTGAAGTAAATTCCAAAATAAGTATTATAGCAGTGCCTATGATGCACTCCTGCCACATTTTACGGTCATAGAAAGCTGGATGTTCATTTAATCTACCTATTAAAAAGGCACTTATTCCTCCCACTACTAACATACTTATATGAGTCCATCCACGCCACATACCTTCAAGAACCATATATAACGCACCCATTATAAATATTAAAATTATATCCTTATATACTTTATTTTTCACTTATATCACCCTCTATATTAGAATAACTGCACCTAATTTACAGCATTTATTTCATCTATATTAGTGAAGTTACCAATATATACCTATGATGAAGTGATTCTTAAGTTCAGATGGAGTTTTGTCATAAGAAATACTTTTCTCCATCTGGATCTTTTCCAGACTTTATCTCTTAGCAATTATATATTACTTTATTATTCCATAGAATACTTTTACCGCTAGTCCTAAAGACATAACTATAAATATAGGCTTTATCAGTTTAACACCTTTAGCCAAGGCTGCTTTTGTTCCAACTCTGGCACCTATAACCATAGAGATAGCCACAGGTATTCCAAATGTGTAATTAATTTGCCCATTAATGACAAATACCATTAATGAAGATATGTTGCTTATAAAATTTAAAACTTTCCCATTTCCGGCAGCACGTACAAAATCAAACTTAAATATATAAATGAGTCCAAATATTAAAAAGGAGCCTGTCCCAGGACCAAAGAATCCATCATAAAAGCCTAGTCCAAAAGCTAACAAAATACCTAAAAATATAGATTTTTTATTTAGTTCTTTAAATTTATCCTCCATCCCCACAGTTTTAGAGAATATACTGTATGTACTCACTATTAGCAGAAGTACAAATACTATAGTATTCAAATATTTAACACTAATGTTTAGTACAGTGTGAGTACCTATTATAGATCCCACTAAAGTAAAGGGAATTAGAAATTTTAATATTTTAAAATCTACTTTATCGGATTGTGCAAATTTTATGGAGCTAGTAAAAGAAGCACAACTTGATGAAAATTTATTTGTGCCAAGTGCCAGATGCGGGGGAATTCCAGACATTAAAAAAACTGGAAGGCTTATTATACCTCCTCCTCCTGCTATGGAATCTACAAAAGCAGCAATAAATCCTCCAATACACAAAAATATAATTTTTACCGTCATAACAATTCCCCCATTTAATTTGTAAAGACTCACGGACATTATATAACCTACATGTAGATTATACCATTAAGTCCTTATTTCCAACAAATATTTGCTTCTTTTCTTGGCACAGTTCTCAAATATTCCACATTAGGATATCCTATTACCATACATGATACTATTTGTTTTCCCTGCTCAACTCCCAGAAAACCTCTGATCTTTTCATTCATTTGTGCAGCTCTTGTAAAAAAGCCACTGAAAAATGTTCCAAGTCCTAGAGCATTTGTCATAAGCTCCATATTTGAAGAGGCCAATCCCCCATTAATCTCTAAGTTAGCTGTTACAATTATTACTACCGGTGCATTAAAAAATAGTCTATCATTCAATCTAGGATTTTCTTGGTATTCTTCATACATCTCTATCCAAATTGGAGCATACTTCTTATATATCATTGTCTGAGGACCTAAATTATCTAATACCTTTTCTCCCATTTCCTTTAATGCTTCTAATGTTAGAGATTTAAGCTTTTGCAGTCCTTCTCTTACAACTATATATGAAACATCTTGCAGATTACTTGCAGTTTGAGTAAATCTTCCAGCCTCAATGATTTTTAATATTTTTCCTTCCTCAACCTTTTTGTCTTTAAATTGTCTTATAGTTCTCCTGAACTTAATAAAATTTAATAAGTTATCTGGATCCACACTAAATTCTTCTTTGTTATAACTCTTTACATCTTCCATATTATACTCATCAGTAACTACTGCATCTTTAGGGCACACAGCAATACAATGTCCACATTTAATACAGGCCGTATTATTAGCCTTTGCTTTACCATCAACTATTTCTATATCCTTTAGAAAACAATCTTGAGCACACTTTCCACAACCAATACATTTTTCAACATTTACTTTCATCATAATAACCCACTCCTCTTGAAATCACGCATAAAGAATGACTTTCTTTATGGCACAATTTTTTTATTTATTTTACGAATAAAAAACCTCTTTAAATTTAAAGAGAATAAAAAACATTGATATTAGGGTTATTATACCACAAAGCAGGAAACTAGTATTAGGGCCTAAATATTGAGCTACTGTACCTGCAAATAAATTTCCAATTGGAGTTGTTCCAACAAGCACCAGACTATAAACACTTACTGTTCTTCCTCTATATTCATCACTTGAATTTATTTGAATTGTAAAATTAACTGATGCCATAAAGACTATATTAAAGAATCCATATACTATTAATATAAATATAGAAACATAATATGTATGAATGAAACCTTGAACTATTAAACACATTGATAAAATTAAAGCACTAATACATATTATATTTGATCTTCTTTTTGTATTTGAAGCAAATTTTATAGATCCGATTAGAGCACCTATACCAGAAGCCGATAGAAGTGTACTATAAACTCCAGCAGATTTATGTAAAACTTCCGTCACATAAACAGGTATAATCACCTCATTATTAAATGCAAAAGTGCCAACGAAAAGCATTGATATTACTGCAGCAAGTATTGTCTTTTGTGACTCAATGTATTTCAAGCCATTTATAATATCCCCCATAATATTACATCTTTCCTTTCTTATACTTGCATAATAAGACTTAATGTTAATTAATCCTATAATAACAGCTATAAAGCTAAAACCATTAATAAGAAAACAAAAAGTAGGTCCCAATTTAAGTAATATAATACCCGAAAGTGCAGGCCCTAATATTCTTGCTATATTTACAATAGTAGAGTTCATTCCTATAGCACTTATTAAATCATCTTTGCCTACCAATTCTATAAAGAAGGATTGTCTTGTGGGCATATCAAAAGTTTGAACAATACCATAGATACCTGCTAATATTAAGACATGCCAATATTTTATATGTCCTGACCATATTAATGCAGCAAATACAAATGCCTGCATCATTTGTAGAAATTGTGTTATTAATAAAAGCTTTTTTTTAGGGAATCTATCAACAAAAACACCTGCAAAAAGAGAAAACAGCAGCATTGGAGCAAATTGAAAAACTCCTAAAATTCCAAGTAAAAATGCTGATTTAGTAATATTATAAAAAACCCACTGTTGGGCTGTTCTTTGCATCCAAGTCCCCATAAGAGATACACATTGTCCAGCTAAAAAATATCTGAAATATTTATGCTTTAAAGCCGGAAAACCTTTACTAATTCTATTTGATATTTTCTTTACTAGCAGCTTTTCTCCCAGCAATTCTCCCACTGATATCACTTAAATTTCCTCCTAAATTTTAGTATTGAAAAACTAACACATAATTTTTATTTTAAAATTGAAGTGTAGTTTACAAACTAAACATTTCAATAATTCTATTATATTAAGAAACACAGAAAAAGTAAGACCCTATAAGACTAGTAAAATCTAGTTATACAGTGCCTTATTCTTTATATTTCATAATTAAAATAACAATAAACTTTACCGATACATAAAAAATCACTTTATTTTCTTGTAGATTTTTTACTTTGTTCCGTATATGACCCATCAACAAAACTACTATTTATCCACTTTTTATAATCCACACTTCCAGTTGCAAGTTTAGCTTCTTTTAAGAAATCCTCTTCCGATTTAAAAGCATTTATAGCTTCTTCTGTAATCTTAGGGTCCTGATAAAATTTCTTATTTGGATAGTTTAACTTGACCGCTTCTACAGTCTGCTTTGTCCCTTCTGCAAAAACCTTAATGGCTTCTTCATAATTATCGTCAGCCCACCTAGAAGTTGCAAGGTCAACCTTTAATAATCTTTTTACCAGCGCAGGGTGATTTTTCACAAAACTACCATTAGCGGAAATAGCACTGGGGGTTGACCATTCTGGGTGTTTTGAACCGTCAAGAATAATCCTTATACTACCAGTGTTTAGTAAAGGAGCAAAAGTACTAAGACCTTCAACAACCGCATCTATATCTCCTCGAATTAAAGCAGGGCCAGAAGCATCAAAAGCTAGATTAACTCCCTGAATATCATTTAAGGAAAGTCCTTCTGCTTTTAATGCTTTAGCAATAGTTGCATGTCTCATTGTTCCAGTTAAAAAAGCAACTTTCTTCCCTTTAAGATCTTTAACTGATTGTATTGGAGAATCTTTTTTAACAGCAATGTAGGATGCTCCATTTTTATCAAAACTCGAAATTCCTATCAAGTTTACATCTGCCCCTGAAGCCGCAGTACGTACAGCTGGATCGGTACCGGTATAAGCAATATCCAAACTTCCAGTTGCTAGAGCTGTCATAACGCTTTGTCCGCCATCAAAAGTATGATACTCGATTTTTATACCATCTTTTTTAAACTCATCATCTAATAGTTTTTTTTGTTGGCTTAAGATGAATTTGAAATGTCCCGGAGCTGTACTTCCAATTCTTATTACATTAATCTTTTCTTCTACTTTATCACTTTGCTGTGCTCCAGCATTATTTTGCACTTCAGTATAAAATAAAGTGCCTGCTACTACTAAAGCAATAACAACAATAATCGATACAACCCATATGGATTTTCTGCTTTTTAACATTATTTATTCATCTCCCTCTATAATCTTTAATATATTGACTCATTCTCTCAGGTTTCCCTGATTACCAAAGTAAAATTTATGGGTATAATTAACCCGTTGAGCTAGTCAAATTATTAAATCATTGATTAATCTAAACTGAATTTTTAGGCTCTAGTAAAAGTGTACTGGCACCTTATTAATTTTAATCTCATAATTTTGATGCATACGAATATAAAATAAATATTAATTATTCAACATTTCTATAAATGCCTCAAGTCGATTCTGCGTTTGCTCATTTCCTTCCAATAATCCTAATTCTGCAACTTCAATATTGATTGTTGGGACTCCTGTTTCTTTTTTTACAATATCAGCAATCATACGTGAAGAAGCAGATTGATAATTACATCCCCAGTTATATCCGCAAACCACACCATCAGCTTTAGATTCACGAACCAAATCAATAACATATTGGGCTCTCTGTTCTGTAGGTTGCTCATATTTATATGATAATATGGATTTAGCAATTTCTTCATAAGGATCCCCATACTCTACAACATCTGCATATATCTTACTTAAATGATCGTCTGTACCAACGATAACACCTCCTTTTTCTTCCACAAAATCAGCCCTAAGTCCAAAACATGATCCAACGGAAAGAATTTTAACAGGTTTATCTGGCAAGTCTGCACCTTTAATTCCCTTACTAACTCTTTCTTTAACTTCCTTATTAGCTTGCTCTAAAAATTCCGTACTAGCTAAAGAATCACCACGATCAAATCTCCCTGAAGTAATGATGCTAGATAAATCTGTACTTATAACAGGAAATTTTTTTGCTTTCCATATACTTTCCACTGTTTCACGAGCTAATTTACGCCCTCTATTTTCCAGTTTTATTTCTTTCCACAAATCCTCATTGGTAATAGTAACACCCCTTAAATCACCCAGCTTTTTTACTAATTCATATATCAATTCAGCAACATACTCAACAGTCCATTTCTTATCTCTGGTTACTGGAAAATCTATAAAATGCAAAGGAATATCTTTGATACTCGTTCGATAGGACTCAAGAACATAAGCAATATCCGTGCATCGCAAGCAAAGATACGGTGCAATTAGATCTACAGGAACAAGTTTTTGACGGATTGCTTCAATTGAACCAATAGGGTTATTACAACATTCTATAGAGATGGTCTGACGTCCTGATTCCATGATCTTCATTGCACGTCTACCTGCCGCTCTTACATCCAGACCTTCTTCCATATCTCTTGCCCATCCTCGTAGTGGTCCTGGAACAACTGGAATAGCCCCTGCAGCGAAATAAGGATCAACTGTTTGTCCTCCCTGTACATGAACTATTGGAGTCCCATTGGAATGAGCTTTTAATAAACGATCTCTGAAAGTTAGATTCAAATATGAATGTTTAATTCCACTAAAAAATTGAACATCTCTGGATAACCGACTTTGATAATTTTTTTCAAGACTATAAGCATAGGGAAATCTGATAGGGGCCTTAACCGTCATAAAATCCCAAATTTCTTCTGAACTTACATAAGTTCCATCCTTGAAATGAATTCCAGGGGTTTTAACAAACTCTTCTTTTATACTTTGTGGAAATTTGAAAACATTTTTTGTTTTTAATTCACTACTCATTTTACTTTCTCCTTTTTAAAATTTGATTTTGTGTTATTTAGAAAGTTACATCCCCATCTTGTGTCTTCCAAGATGTAGCTTTTTTTTCTATCCAAACAAGAGAATAATTAAGAATTACTCCTAATATAGTAAGAACTAAAATTCCTGCATACATTTGTGGAATTCTATACGTTAACTGTGAATTTTGAATAAGGAAACCAATTCCTGATTTGGCACCAAGCATTTCAGCTGCAATTATGGACATAATTGAAGATTTAATACCCAAACGAACTCCAGTTACAATGGATGGAAAACTTGCTGGAAATATTATATTTTTTAAAAGCTCTCTATCAGATGTTCCCATTGATATTGCCGATTTAATTAATAAAGGATCTACACCCTTTACTCCGCTAATAGTATTTATTAAAATAACCCATATTGCTGCATTAAAAGTCATTGCAATCTTTGATGCTTCTCCAATACCAAGTAACATAATAAATACCGGAAGGAGAGCAAATTGGGAAGTATTACGTAATCCTTGAATTAATAAATCCATAATCTTTTCGAATAGACTATAGCGTCCCATAATAAAACCTAAAGGTACAGCTACAATAACTGCAAACAAAAACCCAATAAAAGCCCTAGAAATGCTGGCAATAATATTAGTTTGTAGTTCTCCTGTTAGAATAAGATCTAATAATGCACGAACCACCTTCGAAAAAGGCGGAAAGAAAATAGGACTAAGAATCCCAACTCTCGGAGCAATCTCCCATATAAGAAAGAACAGCACTACAAGAGGAACTCCTAAAAGAAAAGAACCAATTTTTCCTTTTAGATTAATGATCTTACTTAATTGACCACTGGATTCATCCAAAATAATGTTAGAATTTTCATCATAAGAGATATTATTTTGTTCTTTCCCTATTTTATTTAACATATTTTCTCCTCCTTTATCTTCCATTATTACTTGTAGACAATTTCCAATCTTTTTGAGCTTTATTAACCTCATCCTTTAAAGCTTCCCAAATTTTATGTCTATAAGCTCCAAATTCCCTACTGGCTCTAATATTTTCTCCTCTTGGTCTTGAGAGATGAATATCAATGATATATTTCACTCTGCCAGGCCTTGCAGTCATAACAACTACCCTGTCGGCAAGAAAGATGGCTTCTTCTATACTATGAGTAACAAAAATGACAGTATTTCTTATCCCTTCCCAAATTCTTAAAAGTTCCTCTTGAAGTAACTCTCTCGTTTGAGCATCAAGGGCGGCAAATGGTTCATCCATCAATAATACCTCAGGATCAGTAGAAAGGGATCTTGCAATTGCAACACGCTGCTGCATTCCTCCAGAAAGTTGATAAGGCAGCCATTTATCAAAACCACTTAATCCGATGAGTGATATCAACTTTTTTGCCTTTTCTTTTCGCTTTTCAGAATCAACTCCTCTTATTTCTAAGGGGTATTCAATATTTGATATAGCCGTTCTCCATGGTAGAAGAGCATATTGTTGAAAAACATATCCTACTTGAGGATCAGGACCATTTATTTTCTTTCCATCAAGAAATACATTTCCACTGGATATCTTGGTTAATCCTCCAACCATATCAAGAAATACAGACTTGCCACATCCGCTGGGACCTACGATTGTGATAAACTCTCCTTTTTTTATAGAAAGATTCAAATCTTTTAAAACTTGAATTTCTCCTGTTTTATTATTATTTAAATAAATTCGTTGATTAGCTTTAAGTTGAAATTTCTTTTCAATATTTTCTGCTTGTATTTTTATCATTTGCCCGCACCCCCCATACTAAACAATATTGAGAGTTCTTATTTTTAACATTTCTACAAAAGCTTCAATTCGTGTCCCTATAGCTCCATAATCTGAACCAGCATATTCGGTATGAATCTCTAAAAACGGAATACCGTCATTTTTCAAAACATTTTTTGTCTCATTTGCCTTGAAAGTAAACGAATCACAATATCTTAAAGTGTGAAATAAAACTCCATTGACTTCAAAATCTTTGATAAGTCTACGAATATTTTTTAACCTTCTGTCTGTATCACTCTTAAGATGAGGCAAGGAGGCATGAGTATACCTTAATATATAAGCATCGCTTATTCCCTCAATACTAGGTTCTTCTATTTCTGTATCAAAATAAGGTGCAAAACCTGACCAAAGATCATCAATAACAATTCGTCCTCCCTTTTCCTCAATTATATCTAGAATTTTCCTATCTCCTGGTGGAATAATACTTCCAGAAACAAAAATTCTTGGATCTTCTGCTGAAACTTGTTTGCTAGGTACAGCATCTGTAAGTTCCACCAGAAGTTCTCTTAATAAACCTAGATAGATTTCTTTATTAAGATAATATCCTGCTTGGACGACCTCATATACCTCTCGCCAGGAAATTGGTGCACTAGGTTCAGCTTGCCATTTATAAAGCTCTTTAACCAATTTACGAATTTCTTTATAGATCTCCACCGATTTCTGTAATTTTTCTTGCTCAATTTTTTTCCCTGCAATTTTTTCTAATTTTTCTGTGAACGCTTTAATCTCATTACGAAAATAAGTTTTACCTGCGGGGACATCAAAATTATAAGGAACTCCAATTATCTCAGTGTTTATAGAAAAATAATGCTTTATTATCTCCGCAACACGATATAACTGCTTGCAGGTGACGTCTACTACTACTACATCTGTATTTTTTATGTACGGATCGCTGCCCTCTGAAAAAAGTCCTATCACCTGGCGGGTAAAAACACAATTCATTACTGAAATATAGCGTGCTCCTAATTCCACCAGACGATCGTTTCCTCCAGTACCTAAATGTATAGGAATCAAATCCAGTGCATAAATTAATTCCTCAGGAACATTATAATTTAACCAACCAACGACTTTTCTCCCTTCAACCCTGGCCTTCTCCAGTTCTGCAGAACGATGCTTTACCGCCTCATTTATTTTTTTAAGTGTCAACAAACTCATTTTTTCTCCTTTCTGCTTCCTTTATTAATTTTGGAATGTCAATTTTTCTTGTTATAATATCACAGGATATTCTTAAACTTTGTCCAATTTTTTTAACTTTTTCCATGAATTTTGTGCCAGAACAGCCGCACCGATTGCCCCCACCAATTGAGGATCCTTTTCTGGAGGAGCAATCTTAATTTTCAACACATCTTCCAATGCTTTTCTCATCCCTATATTCTTTGCTACCCCCCCAGAGAAAAAGAGATCAGTTTCAATCCCTACCCTTGAAAACATACCACTGATTCTATTGGCAATGGCATGATGAATACCGACAATGATATTCTCCGCTTTTTCACCACGTGCTAACAAAGAAACAGTTTCCGACTCCGCAAATACGGTGCAGGTGCTGCTGATAGGCAATATTTCAGTTGCTTTTAAAGATAATGGCCCCAATTCATCCAAGGTCACTTTTAATACATTTGCCATAACTTCAAGAAAACGCCCTGTTCCTGCAGCACATTTATCATTCATAGCAAAATCTGTTACATTACCGTGTTCATCCAATCGAATAGCCTTACAATCTTGCCCCCCCATATCGATAATAGTTCGGGTTTGTGGATGAACATAATTGGCCCCTTTAGCATGACAAGTTATTTCAGTAACGGTTTTATTGGCATAAGGTGCAGAAATCCTGCCATATCCTGTAGCAACAATATATTTTAAATTTTCACGCTGAAGGCCTGCATTTTCAAGGGCAGTATTTAAAACATTCAGTCCATTTTCCTCAGTGTTAGGTCCAGTACGAAGTATACTAAACCCAGCAATCTCTCCATCCACCAAAATTACTGTTTTTGTTCCCAGTGAACCAACATCCACTCCTGCAAAAGCTGTTACATTTGACATTTTAACTCTCTCCTCGTTATAATATATTATTTATAGTTAAGCCCCAAACTTTGAATATTAGCATATCAATATTTTTGCTGAATAGTTTAATACCTTATAAATTAGTGTTAATATAAAAAGACTTAATCCTCCATATCAAATTTTAATATGAAAAATTAAGCCTCTTATATATTAAGTTAGCTTACGTTTAATTTGAGCTTTAATTAAATAGACTACTAAATCTAAATCACAAATTAAAAATCGGCACTTTATCAACATACGTTATATATATGAATTTTGTAACGTATATAATACAGTATAAATATTAAACTGCTCTTCTTAAATTCAATTTTTAACGCTTATTGTATCTTACAATAATAATATAAATTATCAATGTCAATATTTTATTTTAATTTATTTAAAATAAAATATTAACGTTAAAAATGATTATTTCTAACGTTAAAAATCAATCTTTTTCATTGCAATATTATTTTATATTAGGTATAATATATTTGCATAAAATTAGGAGGTATTAATTTTGAAAGAAAATAAAATTACCATCTCGCATATTGCCGATAATCTTGGAATATCTAATATGTCAGTAAGTAGAGCATTATCTGGCCAGTCGGGGGTAAGCGAAGAGTTAAGAAATAAAATACTAGAAAAAGCCAGAGAACTAAAATACACAAAATGTAAAAAAACATCTAGTGTAAATATATTAGTTCTTCATAAAAAACCTTTAATTAATGACGTTACTGATTTTAGTATTAAAGTTCAGAGTATAGAAAAAATACTTCAACAAACACGTGCACAATGTGACCTGGAATTTGTTGATAAGGATAGGCAAGATAAAATGTATCTCCCCTATAAATTATCTAGAGGAACACAATATGATGGTGTAATCTTACTCGGAAGATTCAATCATGAATATGTTGATTTTATAAATACTAAAATCAACAACCTAGTCATATATTCAGGTTATTCCCCATCTTACGACTATGACACTGTCTGGTTTAACTTTAGTAACAGTGCCTATAAACAATGTAAATATTTAATAGAAAATAACCATAAAAATATAGGTTACTTAGAAGATATGCATGAATTATTTCGAAATAAAGAAATACTCATGGGAATAAGCACTTGTCTGGAAGAAAACGGTATTAAAATGAAAAATGAATTCTTTATAGATATGAAAAATGATTACAAAGATAAAATCATTAAATTATTCAATAAAGAAAATAGACCAACTGCAATGATATGTAATACTGACTTTGCTGCCTTAGAGCTTATAAAAATTTTTCATAATATTAATATTAACGTACCAAAAGATGTATCTATTATAGGTACAGGAAATACGCAAATTTCATCACTGACTGTACCATCCCTCACTACTGTGGATTTAAATATTGAGTATTCTTGTGAAGTTGTTGTAGATTTATTATTAAAAAAGATTAATGATCCCTATAAGCCCAAAGAAAACATCTCAATATATACATCTCTAATTGAGAGAGATTCTGTAAGAAAAATTTAATTTCATAACTTTGGGAGGTAAATTTCATGACAAATAATATAATTTGGGATTTTATAAAAAAATATAAAATTTCCTATATTACAGGAGTATTCTTTATGATTTTATCTTCTTATATACAATCACTATTTCCAAAAGTGCTGGGAAAAATAATTGATATTTTAAAGATAAACAGTTTTAGTCATGACCACCCCTAAAAGAGGTGGCTTGCTCAGCCCTATAAGGGCGTAATACTTCCAGCGCCTAAATGACGCT
>NZ_JBJHZX010000059.1:0-18928 GCF_045310515.1 Candidatus Clostridium eludens
TTAATCATTTCTGATTTTTCAGTAACATCCATAATCCTCTGTGACCTTGCTATGGCCGTATACTGGATTATTATATTCTCCCAGAGCATATCTAAAGGATCCTTTATCATAATATCTTGCACCACCTCCATTGTTTCAGGGGGAAAAATCTTAGAAAAAAAGCCATGGGATTCAGCGTTTTTATTCCATTTTGGTACGCTGCTCACATGACCTTTTGAATTCTTATTTTGGAGCTGGCCGCCCTTTTTACGTTTAGTTGCGCAACTATTCCCGTTTGATTGCGCAATTTTATTTTTATTATCCGAATTATCTTGTGCTTTCCAATTCCTAACCTGACTTTCAGAAACATTTAATGTCTTAGCTATGTCCTTACATAGTAGTGTTCTACCCGATTCCATGTACATTGGTTTAGCTTTATCCCTATTCGGACTTCTCTGTCTCGGCATCTCTACATTGTCACCACCTGCCTCATTCGTTTTGTTTTGGGGATGAAAAAAGAAGGAAATTAATCCTCCTTTTTATCGTCTTTCTCTATTCTATTATTGTCCTTCTTCTTTTCGTATTTATTAAGTAAATGACTGAAATCAGTTAATTCTTTATTTTTCCCTTTAATATTTTTACGTCCCAAGTAAATCACCTCTTACTACATACAGGATGCACTATTTATAAAATTTATTTCTATATAAAAAATAAGATATCTAAATTAATAGATATCTAAAAATTTAATGGTAGTTGCATTTATATTTTACATGCCCTGCAACCACAGGCATAAAGACACCCCTCATAATTTCACCTTTATTATGCAGAAACTTTTATTCCACATAATTGTCTAAGTAATTAACTTTACACAACTTGACAAGTATATCACTTCATCTACTTGATGTCAATTATTTCATTTATTATAATTCTTCTATACTAAAACACAAGTTTATTTTATTTAGTCATTTTTTAAATTTCCTTGTATTATTTTCATTTCTACCTCACCCTCCTAACAGCACCCTTAACCCTCCTGTAGCAGTCATGCCTCATTAATTTTTCAATATCAGAAAGGGAGAGGTGCTCGCCTCTCCTTTGTTTATCTTTATTTAATTTTTCATCTTGATTAAGCTTTTCTTTCAGGATTTCTCTTATCTTCATACTTCTCACCTATTTCTTTTTTACATAAAAAGAGTATATCTGAAAACTAATTATTAACGTAAAAAGGAGATACGTTAAACAGATATACTCCTAGCAAGTAGTTAGTTGAAGCTAAATTGTTCTATATTATATATATGCCTCAAACTTATATTTAATTTATACATTTTTTAGCTTTCATTCACAATATACTATTTTATTTATAATATATATTGTGAATAGATTTATAGAGGTATTTTATGGATACTAGTTCTTCCAATGATAACACCAATTTAGTAATAAAAAGTATACACATTTCCTAAGATACACTTAGTTTATATACTAAAATTTGAACAAAAATAAGCACTAGTCATACCAGTGCTTATTTTATATAATATTATTTTTTAAGGATGGGATCTTAATATATCAACTTCTGATAGTTGCATTTGAGTTTTAAGTGCCCTGCAACTACAGGCACTGGCTTAAATAATATATTTGGGTTATTGATCACAGACTATTTATTTAATACTAAGGTTTATCTACTAAGGACACTCATAATTATAAGTAGTGTTTGTTACAGCTTAATGGCACATTAGTTAACTATTTATGAACAAAAGAGACACCAATTTCCCGGTGCCTATCTCTGACATATACATAATATATAGTTTAACTTTATTTACGGTTTCCCGCACTGGTAGCCCCACTCAACCCTAAAGCTAAATGTATATTGACAGATCTGTTATGAGTTACTACCAGTGTAGTCCCTGATATTCTCACTATAACTATCATACTACATTTTGACAATATTTTAATTCCAATCTAATTCCTGTTTAATTCCACTTTAATTCCTGAATAATTCCTAACAATTTTTAAATTGTCTTATTAAATAAAAAAATACGTTCTATTGTGTAAATGAATATGCTGCTCATTTAGGTTATCCATTGCATTATTCATGTCAACGTCTGAAATGTCATTAATTGGATTGCATTCTTTCACTAATATACCGATCAATAATATTTCGATGATTAACGTTAATATCAACAAATTTTAGCGCAGTTTTAAAATTTGCGTTCCCTTCGCTTGCTTCCGATCTAGCAACAGAGCATACTAGCCCTATGTTTTCTTTAATTTTAAAAGAAAGAAAAAGTAACTTTCCTTTTTCAATTTTTTCATAGGTTATAAGAGCTATCCCGCCTATACTAATATCAATGGTAAACGTCTTTTTTTTCATTCGTTTATACTTTTGAGTAACTTTGCTTAGCTCACCTATATTATCTGGTAAGAAGCAATATTCAATATCTAATATTGCCGGTATCCTTGGTGACTTTCTTCGCTCTATCTTATTAATAACTTTTGGTTGTTTTAAAATTATTAACTGAAAATAATCACCTGACCTACACCCAATAACTGTAGAGTTACACCAATAAGCTTCCTCTTCAAAAACGACAAAAAAGTTTGCAATTTCATTTACATTAAAAATTTTAAAGTTATCTTGCAAATTAGAAACCATTACCCCGAGAAATTTATCCTCTACTTTTATAATTTTGCCTACTAAAAACAATTTATCATTCATAAATTGAATTTGTTTATTTACTCTTAAATCGTTAATCTTAAAGTTTTCCATATTACTCCTACACCTCAATATTAGTGGATGACTTTATTTTCGCATTACCTACCAGACACATAAAAAATTAACCATTATTATTAGTAATATCATAAAGGTGTTAAGAAAATATTAAAAGGATATTATTTTAAAAGAAAAAACATTTCTACTCTTGGTAATGTACAGTATATTACTGTTCTTACCCAAATAATAGTTGCTACACCATATATAAACAGTATTAATATAGTTATCTATGCACTAACCCACATATCCCAGTTAATTATGTTCTCAATCAGTCTATGTCTCCTTTTAGTAGCTCCTCCTGGAGACATATTAAACTTCATACCCACTTGCCAATCTGTTCTCTTGCACTTATACTTATATTTCAAAAATTCCTGATCCTCAGTCCTTAAATCTTTAATATTATCCTCAATAATAGCATTATCAGCTTCCATATTTCTAAGAGCTTCTTCTATATCTGCCACCTGTTCTCTCTTCCATGACTGCTCCTTAATCAATTTATCCGTTATACGCAGTAAAGTCCTCTCAGCATAACTTTCACCGGTAGGACTTGTCTGGACTCTTTCTTCATATACCATAGAGCGTGATTCTTCGGGGAGGTCTACTGCAACATTCTTAAGCTTGTACTCTATCACATCTATCTGGCTTTTCAAAACTTCTAACTGCTTGTTTAGTACACTAATTTTCTTATCCTTGTTAAAATAGCTCTGGAGTTTTTCTTCCATCTCAATGAATTTCATTTCATCCATTATTTTAATTCCTCCCCTTAAATCTTATTTAAGCTAAATCTTTATTTGTCTCATATTCTGTATTTTACTGTGGAATCAGCAACTTTCCATTTCTTAATTAATCAACTACCTGAAGTCTTTATATTCCCATATGCTCAATTGGCCTTTTGCTGGTATTGGCTTTCTTAAAGGTTCTATATTATCTAAAATCCAAGCGTATCTTCCTGGTGAATAATCTCCAAAACTATATTCATTACCCTGAATTACATTGCCATTTTTAAGTTTAGCCTTCCTTAGTCCTGGATCTGTCCCTAAATCTATTTCTATGCAATCAACTAAATCCACTTTTGCAATTATCATTCCAGTAAGAAGATCGCTCGTTGTATAACCATACTTTTGCAATGCTCCTTTTATAAAATATTCATTACATGCTTCTTTATCAACACTCTTGCCTGCATGTATAAACAACTCTCCACGATAATTAGTTTTCCATGACCTTGTCTCAATCTTCTTCTCACCAAGAGCTATGAGACTAGCCCACGGCTGCTTAATTGTTAAGACTTTCATATCACTCCTCCTATTCCCAGCATATTAATTTAAATTCTGCACATCATATTCATATAAGGTTATATCAATATATTAGACTTAATAATATCGGACATTGTGCATAAACTAAAATACTATGATTAAATATATTCGATATTTCACTTTATACCGGGGATGGATAATCCCCGGTGTTTAGTTTTATTGCAAATTTATTTTTAATTCAACTCCAAAATACACTCCTATTTTTGCACTTGACACCTATTCATGAAAAAACATCTATACGGTATAATATCACACCTATTCGTTTATCCAATATCATATATTATAAGCATATTCTAGCAACTAACTTATTCTTAAAAAATTTACAACATTATCAAGTTGTATTATTAAAATTCTCTATAATAAATTAGGGGGAAACAATATATGGATTTAATATCAGATGTTAATTTAAATAATGATCATATACACAATTGTGAAATCAATAAACCACACTTAGTTATCTCAAAATGTGGAGAACCTGGTCAAGCAGTACTACCTGATGGTACCCTAGGTGGAACTACTGTTACCGTCGCCACTATCACTATAGATTCTTCTAAATTTTGTAGACCATGTACAAAACTTGAATTTACAAGTAATATAATTGTAACGCCTATTACAACTGAAACACCTTTTGCAGGAACCTTAAACTTTCAAGTATTTAAACTATGTGACAATCAACAACCAATCCCTATTGGAGGACAATTTTCTTTTTCATTGACACAAGCAGCAGCAGCCCCTTTTTCTACCCTGTTCACATTTTTTGTATGTGATTGCAGCCAATGTTTAAATGAATGCTGCACTTATGTTGTAACGGTGACAGCTGCTGGGACTATTATTACGGGCAATATTGGTGTTTTTGCTGCAAGACTAATAGCAATTACTACAGATAATTCAGAATAATACTATTAATGAATAATTTTTTAAGAAAATGGTATAATCGACCATATAATCTTTTCCTGGTTGATTGGTACCATTTTCATTTCACTTGGTAACACCCCTGCTGAATTTCCTTCATCTTTCTCTCAACCTCCAACCGTTCAGCCTGGAGCTTGGCCAATCTTTTAAAATCTCTGGTATTCTCCGCCTCTCTAATCTCATTATCTATTTGTCCTATTTTTTGTCTGTAAAATTCAGTCAGTATCATACTTACACCTTCCTATATCTTTTTAACTTGCATCATCTGGGCAAAACTCTCTTAAGGTGCATAATTTCTTGATATTATACAGCTCCCTTATTTCAGCAATACTCTTATGCTTATTCTCCATTAATCTTCTTACTTCATCTGCAGCATTTTTAGTGTCACAAGATTTAACTTTGGCAATATCTTTTATAAGTTCCCTAACCTCTGACCTTTGCTTTAAATTAAGGTTAAATCTAATCGTTAGTTTATGAATTACTTCATTTGGTGTCATAACTTTTTATACCTCCTTCAATACCTTTAGCTCCACACCTGAATACCTCAATTTAAACTGCTTATATGTTCTTTTCCACTGTGCCGATTCATACCCCTTGGTATCTTCAACACTATAGGTCCCATCATTGTTTAAAACTAGAAAATCAGCAGTATAAGTTATGGCCCTTTGTCCCCCTCTGCCTTCCTGTAGTATAAATTCAGGCTGTAGTATGAATCCTGCAATTTCACCAGCATAGAATAAAAGCTTTAGCTGACAGTACCTCTTCATTTCAAGCTGGCTCCTGAAATATATTCCATCATGCCATACACCCCTATTCCTATATTTCTGATTTTTTACTTTTGCCTTTTCTACTTTCTGTCCTCTCTTTTTTAGATATTGCTCGTATTGTTCCTGTGTCCAATTCATCTATCATCATCCTTAACTGATATCCTTCAAGTGATTTTAAGAATCTTATATCAAATATACTGACTTGCTTTCCGAATTTTATTGGTTTAGCATTTTTTATGATTCTTAGTTTTTTACCCATATCCTCACCTGCTGCACTAATACCTCAAGATCCACATACAGCTATTTTAAAACCGTTATACTTTCAAGACATATAACTATACTACTTGTCCACTTTTTTGAAATTTGCTATGTTGTTGCTTAAATTTAGCTGTTATTTATATGAATTAATTTTGTATTGCGTATTAACCTACTTCTCTAAACCTTCCATTACCTTCGCATAATTCTGGAAGATTTGCTCTCACCAATGCTTCTGCAAAGGGTGGAGGTACTGCATTGCCACAACGTGCTACTTGAGCTGTTTTCGGATATCTTTTCCCTTCATAATCATGATCTATAATATAGTTACTCGGAAACCCTTGAGCTGCAAATAGCTCATGAGGCTCTAGCATTCTCATTCCAATATCAGCTATTTGATAATCTTGTCCATAAATTTCAACTAACCCAAATCTATCTTTACTAACTACAGTATCTAATGGTTCCTTAATATCCTGCCCCACACCTTGACCATAATACTTAATCAAGAAAGCTCTTACTTCTCCCATGTGTCCTAGTCCTGCAACAATAGTATTTATAGGTTCTTTCATATCTGTTCCTATCATATTTTTATTCATTTGTATAATAAAGGCACTTACTAATCCATATCTAGGGGAGCTATCTAATGTCATAATTGGCTCTTTAATAGATTGTCCCCTTACTCCATCTTTAGTGGTTTCTGAATGATATTGAATTAGATAAGGTGTTACTAAACAATGCTCTGTTTTACTTACTATAGTTGTTAATGGCTCATGAATTGATTTATTTCTATCTTCCGTGAATCCAGTTTGACCAATTTGCATTATAAAAGGCTCAGGATTTTCAATTACAAACTTTTGTATTCCTCTCGCTATGCGTTTCATAGTATTTTCCACAAGTGGCTTTTTTCTACCGAATATGCTTTTGCAAGGAATATTCCAATCAATAACTTCAGCTGCTGGAACATACGGCTTTAGTGTTCCGTTTTTAACTTCCTCACTATTTCTATCTCCATGAGTTTTCTTAGGCCATATAATAGGTTGACCATCACATCTTGCAACCATGAAAAAACGCTTTCTCTTTGTTGGAGCTCCATAGTCAGCTGCAATCAATTCTCTTGAATTAACTTTATATCCTAAAGCTTCAAGTTGATTTCTCCATTTCCAATAAGTTTCTCCCTTTTTACTTTTTATAGGGTGTCTTCTTCTGTTTAAAGGTCCCCAAGTCTGGAACTCTTCTACATTTTCAAGCATAATCACTCGTGGTCTAACTAGAGCAGCCCATTTTAGTACAATCCATGCTAAACCTCTTATTCTTTTATCACATGGCTTTCCTCCTTTTGCCTTTGAAAAGTGCTTACAATCGGGACTAAACCAAGCTAAACCAATTCTTCTACCTCTTACAGCTTTCACGGGATCAACTTCCCAAACGGATTCACAATAATGTTCTGTCTGAGGATGATTCACTTTATGCATGGCTATTGCTGCAGGATCATGGTTAATTGCAATCTCTACACTATGTCCTGTAGCCATCTCTATTCCAGTTGAAGCTCCACCACCGCCTGCAAAATTATCTACTATAATTTCATCTAGCATACTAATCTGCTTCATTTTCTCACAAACTTTCTGTCATATATTTTTCACTTCACGACACAACCTCAGCCTCCCCCAAACAAAACTCAGCATACTTAAAGCTCTCCCTGCGGTGATTTCCGTTTCTTTTCCACTTAACCAACACCAGACAATCTGTTTTGTTAGCTACGGTACCTTTTACAATTTTGTGTTTACCCTTGCCGTAACTTACTTTTAGTGTTATTTTCTGACCTATTCTAAAATCGTTTTTCAACCTTCGAATACTATCCGTGGTATAGAATGAATCCCTTGGAAGCGTAGGCGCCTTACGCTGGATGGGCAAACCTAATTCATCTCCTATAATTCCTACGAGTGAAGGACTGCACCCCAATTTCTTCGCCATGTCCTTTCGGGCATAATTTCCCAATTATCTCTCACAAAGTCAAGAACTGGCTTTGTTCTTTCAAACGACACTGCCATTTTTATCACCTCAATCTAACTGTTTAATATATCTCTGAGTATCTGAGTTTTTCTAATCCCATTCTTTATCCGTATACTTGAACCTGTATTTTCAATAGGGGAACACATATCATGGATTAATCTATCTGCAGTTCTGCCAATATCATATTCACAGTCCCTGTCATATCTTCTTTTCAGCTGGTTCATTGACAAATTAGATGTAATTATGAGTGGTTTTTTCTTCCTGTACCTAGAATCCAATATTTGATAGATAGTAGCTCTGGACCAATCTGTATTATTTTCAACCCCCATATCGTCAATAATCACTAAATCTGCGTTATCCAAGCAATTGAGTATGTTCTGAACTCCTTCATCCCCGTAGCTTTTAAAGCTGTTCTTTATTCTTTCTAAAATTCCAATAGCAGAAACACAAACCACAGGTATAAACTGTTCGATAAGTGCATTAGCAATGCACCCTGATAAAAATGTTTTCCCATTACCTGGATTTCCGTAAATAAGCAGTCCTAAGTTTTCTTTTATGGCTTTTTCTTTAAAGCATTTCACATATTTTATTCCCATTTCATACATACTTTCATTACCCAAAGTATGGTCCCAGCTTTCAAACGTAAGCTCCCTAAACTCCTTGGTCATAAGACTGTTATTAAATATTCTCTCAAGCCTAATCTGCTTTTCTCTGGCTTGGGCTATACGTTCTTCCTCTTCAAAAGCCTTTTTTTTACACTTACACATCCTTGGGACTATATAATTTCTTCCCATTAGCCTGACCACTTTTCCTGTAGGTTCACCACAAACAGGGCAATTGTCTAGTTCTGTTTTAGAAGTGGAAACCAATCCCGGAACTGTCGATCCCAAATTCTGCAGGTTGTTTTGAGTCTCTAACATTGCTTTTGCCTCCTTTTTTGTTGATATTCTCACACTTCCATAGATCTTTTATAATGCCTATACAGTAGCAAAAAGAGTTTATTTTATCATTCTCGGTATCTGGTTTGAATTTATCAAAGGCTTGATCTATACCTCTTAGAACTGTATTGAGGGACGGCACCTCATTACAAATCTTTTGGGCAGCTTCCAGTTCACGAGGTTTTAATTGCGTATCAAGTTTACTTGATTTTTGGCAGAAATATTCCAGTGCTAATACCCAGTTCTCTTTTTCCTTATTTTCTTTTTCAGTAGTAGTAATATTATTATCATTATTATCATTCTTGTTTATATTGTTCCCTTGCTGTTCCCTTCGTAGTTCTTTCGCTGTTCCTTCGTTGTTACTTTCGCTGTTACCTTCGTAGTTTTTCGAATCTTGATAAAAGCTGTATTTATCTACATTTATAAGCAATCCTTGTGTTACCTTCGTTGTTACTATCATAGTTCCTTTCGTAGTTCCTTCGTTATCCTGTTCGCAAGGATTTCGCAGCCACTCTAAAATGGTATAAATTTGCTTTTTTGTTGGAGTTTCTTTTCTATATCCAACATACCAGCTGCACGCCTCTTGTATTTCAGGAATGTTAGTCCATAATTGTCCTCTCTTAAGTCCTTTAAAATCTTTATGTTGAGCTTTAGAAAGCAAATATATCCAAACCTTAAGATAAAGAGGAGGTTTGTCAAATATCTCACTTTCTACAAGCCTTCTTGAGAGGAGAATATACCCTCCTTTTATCTTAGGCTCTATCACGTCTTATAACCTCCCGTGGACTTTCTTATGACATTTCTTACACATTTTAATCTTTATTGTTCTGCCTTCTCCCATAGCTATACTCCTTAGAATAAATCTATCTCCAACCCTTTATCTGCAATATAGGTAGGTTTACCTGTAAGCCTTTCTATTTCTTCTTGAAACTGTGCAGCATTACTATTACTATCACTAAGATGTAAAAGCACGATATCTTTAACTTTGCTTAAATCAGTAGCCCTTAGAAATTCTTTCACATTCTCCAAACTGAAATGGGATTTTAAAAGCCTGTTTCTAAGTACAGGATGTATTAATCCATTTTCAAAGTTTTCATCTACAATATCCATACTGTAGTTACACTCAATCATAATGTGATTAAGCCCTGTAAATTTATACTTACAGTAGTAACTATCTGTAATAAAAAGTAATTTGCCAATATCTTTATACTGTATTAGGAACCCTAAAGGCTCCTTACATGGTGTACCATCATTATTAAAATGTTCAGTTTCAAAAGGAAGTACAGTAAAATTCCCTGCAGTAAATTGACCTTCTGACTTTATTTCCATAAAATGCGAATACCAAAGGGCATTGGTTTTATGCTTTATACTGCCAAATACATGTTCAAATGTTCCAAAACTTGAATATACTCTTATTGTGTTTGATAAAAGATCTTCTATAGACTTACTGTGATCTTTATGTTCATGGGTAACTAAGCACCCCACTACATTCATCAAGTTAAAATCCAGTCCTTTTAAAATAGTTTTATAGGGTAGTCCACAATCAAGTATCAAAGTTTCATCTTTATTCTGGAGCAGATAGCAGTTACCTGCTGATCCACTCCCTAAAACTATGAGTTTCATCAGAATCCCGGTCCTTCCGTTTCAGTTTGTCCTGAAATATTTTCTTCCTTAGTATTCTTAACATCTTCATGTTTTACATCAATTACACTCTGGCGTTTTAGTTTATCAGCCTGTTCCTTGGACTGTTCCTTGGGTGCTTCAATATCTATAGCCTTCTTATTAGCCTTGTCCTTTATCTCTTCCTTAACCTCATATTCAACATTACCTACCATACTTTCTTCATCATAGGTCTTGTCCGTATTGTTAAAAGCTTCAACCAAAAGATCACTGTCATCCGAGGTATTAGCATACATCTTACAAGCCCTGTTTATTACTGACTTCTTTGCCATTTCGTCTGTAAAGTTATTATGAGCTCCACTATTACCTTTTGCATAGCCTTGCTTCCAAGCATTCTTTATTTGGTTTATATTCATTACTTCAGTATGAATGTGACCATTTTCCCCTATTACTACTGCAAAGGCTCCCTTAATTTTGTTGGTATCTATGTTTTCAAACTTAGGGTTAAATTTACTGATTTTTAGAGTTGCTGTGTCCAAGTCATAGGTCTGCTCAAATTCATCACCTTCATATATGCAGTAAGATTTTATATCCTTGATGCCTTTTAACCTCTTAGTTACTGCCACAGTTCCCATATAGCTTCTCATTAGCTGCAGTTGGCCTCCATATACCACAAAATAACATTGCTTTTTAGCCGGTGTTAAACCCTGCAGACACATATCGTATAATGAGCCTATAATTGAATTTTTAGTGCATACTTCTAGTGCTGGTTTGTTATTTTTATCTTTTACTTCCTGAAGTGCCAGCCATGCACTATTTAAGGCATTGGCAACTGAATAATTAGTTGGAAACACTATGTCATTATTTTTTCTAAGCTCACTTATTTTTTCTGTTATCTGATTTAAAGCCTCTTCCTTGGCTAATGCTATTGCAGTACTTTTACTTTCCATTTGTATCACCTTCCTTTAACTTAACTTGCCAGTTGTTTTTCCTCTGTAAGTTCGCCATTTTCAATTCTTAATTTTTTATCTTTACTGCTTACAGCTAAATTCACTACCTGGCTTTCCACATCTATAAGCTTTGTGGTGCTTTCCCTGTTATCTATAAATATTGGTGCATTAATTCCATAGTGTCCGGACAGGGTGTTTATTATATCTATTCCAGCATTAATCCTGGCACCTGAATTTAAGTTTGTGGAAAATGGAATACCATCTACAAGAGGTTCACAGCCCTCTTCAATTCCTCCATTAACCAGGGCCTTAAAAAATCTAAACTTAACATATTTGAATTTTAGATTAATGCTTGTTTCCATAAGTTCAACCTTGGTTTTTATGAATTCGTTACACAGGAACTCCTGCTTCTCTAGATTGGCAATCTGCTGGCTTAGTTCTTTTTCTTTATTTAACAATTCCTCAATTCTGGCATTTGTCTTATCATTGATTTCCCTGTATCCCAGCTTGTAGTTCACCTCTTCAAGCTCTCTTTCTATACTTTCTTTTCTCTCTTTAAGTTCTCTTATCTGGGTATCTGATTCCATTGGTTTTGACAGTTCCGTTTCAAGTTCTTCCACCTGTTTTAATATCTCCTGGTATTCCTTATTACTATTAAGGTCTATATTCACTTTAAAGTTATCCATTTTAGATTGAAGCTTATCTTTTTGGCTGTTGAGTTCTTTTAGAGAATCGTCAGCATTTTTCAGAGCAGTTTCATTCTCCAATACTCTGTCTTTATACTTTTCAAGTTCATTAGATTTCTCTAAACCTTTAGCCCTTATATTCTTGGTAACTGTCGCCTTATTCTGGTTAAAATTGCCCTCCATCTCTTGCCTGTGGCTTTCAATATCTTCCTCATCAAAAGGGCGGTGGCAGGTAGGACATATACGTGCATCCTCAGGAAGTTCAAATAACTTTTCATTTTCTTCATACCACTTGTCCCTTAAAGCTTTAACTTCTACTTCTAAATTCCTAGCTATTTTAAGGTTGTTGTTTTTCTCCATTTCAAGGGATTTAATATCAAACCTAAATTCAGCTATTTCCCCATTCAAGCTGCTTATATTCTGGGCTATTTTATCTCTCCCACTTTCGGCCTTTTCAACTTCTTCATGTTCAATATCTTTAAGCCTGGATTTAAATCCATAAAGTTTGTCCTTTTTTATGAATAGCTCATCATCCATCTTTGTTTTATCAAGCAGCTTTTCTTCCACACTTTTCATTCCTGCAACTATTCCACGTTTTCTAAATTCCAGGGCATTAAAATCAATATCCTCTTTTATTGTTTTTCTAAGCTCATCAACCCTTGGAGGTATTGATTCCTTATCCTTTATGAGCTTTTTTCTTGATGCATTTATACTCTTTTTAAGTTCCTCTATATCCTTGTTCACAAGAAGTTCTTCTAGAGGTTTCAATTTTTCCTTTGAATCAATAACATTTTGGTCCGTAATTTCTCCTATCATCTCCATGAGTATCTTCTTTCTTTCCTGCCATGTCATTTTAGTTGAGAAATGCATTGGATTTGTCAGGAGCTTAAATATATCCTCCTGGATAATTTCATTTATTTTCTTCTTGTACTCATTCTCTTTCTTAGGTACATCATCGATGTAGTAAGAAGTAGTTGCACCCTTACACTCTGATTCGGTTTTTCCCTTTGGTTTAACCCATTTTTCTTTCAGGAGCTTCCTTAAAGCTGTGTTCACACCATTTATCTCAAGTACTGCTTCAACTTCGGTATGAATCATAGGGTCCACTTTATTGTTCTCATCAAGTGGCTGCACATCAAATTTGCTTATATTCTGGCTGTCCTTATTAAATAGCAGCCATGTAAAGGCATCAAATATTGTGGTCTTTCCTGTGGCATTGTCACCGTAGATGTTTGTTATTTTGTCAAAGTTTATATCAAGCTCTTTTATTCCTTTGAAACTTCTAAGATGTAGTTCTTTTAAAACTATTGTTTTACTCATGCTCTCCCCCCTTAATAATTCTTATCTATTCTCTTTACTATAAAAATTGATAAATACTATTCCCATAAATACCAATTGCTGAATAGTATATAATGAGACTAATATTATTAGTTTCAAAATAAGTTCCCTTCCTTGTTTGATTTTTCCCCCATTCCGGTGTAGAATGGGGATAGTATAAATTTTTACTTGGCTCTTTTTATAAGAGCTCTTTTTTTTATTTGTAATAAACTTCTTATCTGCTCATCTGTGGCAGTAGTGATATCCTGACATACAGTTTCCCCTGTACATGGCTCATAGAGTTTACCGTTGTTATCAAGCTGTATATCATCATGCCTTACTATTTCAAAGGCTTCATTTAATGTGTATCCCTTAAAATACAATCTCACTGCCATTTCAAGCTTGTCCTTTTTAAGTGCATCCATGTTACTCACCTTCCTTTAAAAGCTCCCTAAGCTTTTTGTTTTCTCTCTGCAGCTTCACAAACTCCTTATCCCTCATCTACTTTCCTCCCTTGGAATTTAAATTCTTTAAATACTCCATAAGTCCCGGCATTGTACCAACAAAATCAAATGCAATATGTTTCTTCGGAATATTAGCAACAATAGATTTTTGAGATTGTTGAGTATATGCTTGAAATTTTTTAAGATCGGTTAAAATCTCTCCATATATAGCTTTGTCTGCCCCTCCTATAGCTTTATTAAGTTTTCTCTCATACTGTTCTATTAAGCACTGTAAGTACCCATTCATTTCTTCTTTCCCTCCTTCATTTTTTTAGCTATAAGCTCGTCTAGTTCTTCACTAACCTGCAAAGTTCTTTTATCCAGTTCACCATACAAGCTGATATATTCGTGTAACTTCTCCCTAACATCCTCTATCTGCTTATCTATATCCTTATTATTCAAACGCCTACTGCCTCCTTATCTCTCCAATCCTCTATCTTCCTAAAAATACAAAGTCCATGTTCCTTACTTTTGCATTTTCCATCCCTGCAATAATCACACCTTAAATCGGGTTTTCCACAAGCTTCAGATATATATCTAACCTTTTTGATATTCTGCCGAGACACATTTTCAAGTTTTGATCTCAATTTCTTGTTTTCTTCCTCTAGTAACCCCACCTTATTCCATAGATTTGTATCAACTTCTGAAAAGTTCTCGCAACTCTCAGTAAGCTCTTTGTTTCGTTTTTGCAATTTCAAAACCTTCTGCCTTAGATCTTCAATAATTGTTTTTTGATTCATACCTTTACCCCCTTTCCCTATTTAGTATCTTTAATCCCCTCTCTCCTATCAAATTCAGAGATTAGATATCCAAGCTCTTCATGTGTCAGTTCCTCTGCTATGGCATCTGCAAGGAGTATAGAAAACTTTCTAACAAGTTCTGTTCTATCTTTTGGTATTAATACAATTGCTGAATACATATAAATAACCTCCTGTACTAATTTTTATATAAGACTGAATATTCTTTGTATTTTTATCTTTTGACATATCCACAGTTGATCATTTTTTGTACCTTGGTTTGTCCATCCTTCCTATTCAAGTTTTTGTTTTGAAAATTTGAAAGCGTAAATCGCTTCAACCACATCATTAAGTTCTTTAGCTATTCTTTCAAAATCACGCTTTTCATCTTCACTTATTTTTCCATCAGAAGCGATCCTTACAAGCAACTTTTCACAAGCAATATAGTCCCCTACTTGTGCCTGCAGATTCAAAATAGCAGTTGATAAATCTGTAATTTCAATTTCAGGTAAATACTTTTGTCCTACCTCAGCACTTGTCTTTAAATGTTGATAAGCTAAATATTGAGTATTGTAAATCTCTATCATTTTAATAACTACTTTATCTGGAGGTATCCTTTTCCCACTTTCATAAGCTCTTAAGCTATCCACAGATATGTCCAGTAACTCCGATGATTTTTCTTGAGTTAAACCTGCACTCTCCCTCGCTATTTGGTAGATATTCCTGTACTCTTGTACCATTTATCTCACCTCCTTTTGGTAGTAGAATTAATATTATAAAGCACATAGTATATTCTTCCAAAGGTTTTTACATATTTTTGTAGAATTATCATCACTGAAAGGTGGTGATATGTTGTGTATAAAATTACTACTTACAGATTTACAGCTCAATGCCCTTATTTTGATGAACTTCATTCAATAAATATTGACTATGCAGAAATTCCTAAGTTGGGTACTAGAA
Source organism: Candidatus Clostridium eludens (assembly GCF_045310515.1). NCBI lineage: Bacteria > Bacillati > Bacillota > Clostridia > Eubacteriales > Clostridiaceae > Clostridium > Candidatus Clostridium eludens. The sequence goes on from NZ_JBJHZX010000059.1 coordinate 15,709, forward strand.
CTGAATATAAGAAAATAGACTATTGGTGTACTGAAATTAATAATTGTCCTTATCCGTCAAAAGATAAGTGGAGAGGCTGCCCTGTTTATTTAAATGCTCCTTCTGAACCAGAGTAAGATTTATCAGCCAAGTTAGAAAGCTTATAAAACGCAGGCCATGGATCAAGACCTTTTTTGCCTTCATTGCAATAATGATTACATCCAATACATGCATCAGGTACATTCTCTTTCTTCTTCCAACAAGTAAAAACAAACATTTTTAAGTGACGATAAATACATTCAAGTTCGCCTTTATTGAGTTGTTCCTGTTGCTCCAGTTTTGCATTCATAGCTTTCGCTCTTTGCTTCTGAATATTTAATAATATTTTTTCATTTTTAATTATTCTTTGTGGCTGTGCTTTAACTTGCTCTTCAAGTGCAGCTACCCTTTGCTCTAACTGTTTGATGCGTTGCTCTAAATTGTTCATCACACGACCTCCTTTTGAGTTACTATTAGAGACTTTATTTCGGTATCTTTTATTAGTTCATCTGGAGTACAATCCAATACTCTAGCAATTTTATAAAGCATAGGTAACGATGGGTTAGACTTGTTATTTTCAATTTTTGAAATTGTAGATATATCTGCATTAACTTTGTCAGCAAGCTGTATTTGTGTTAATGACTGTTTCTCTCGCATTTTTCTTATTTTGTCGCCAAGCACTATTTCCACCTCCTTACATGTTAAGTATATTGGATTTAATTCAATATATCAATATAAAATTGTGAACATAATCCAATATTTTTTTTACTTAATTATTCCTGTATAATTAAAGTTGAATTATATTCAAGTGAGGTAATACTATGATTGATATTGGTAAAAAGCTAGTACATATAAGAAAAATCAATAACATATCAGCTAATAAACTGGCTCTTTCAATTGGTGTTGACCCTTCTACTATAAATAAGATTGAAAAGGGTACTGCAAAACCATCAATTGATTTGCTAATTAAAATATGTGAGTTCTTTTCTATTACTCTTTCTGAATTTTTTAATGATGATTCAGAACATGTAGTTCTTACTTCTGAACTCAAGGAACTTTTAAACAGCGCTAAAGATTTAACACCTGGGCAGCTTGAGTTACTTTCTAAGTTCATACAATCCCTAAAATAATCTGAAAGGATATGATTTCATGAACAACGAAGAAAAAATATTAAATATATTAGACAATCTTTCAAATAAGATTGATTCGATGGATAATAAATTTGAATCCATGCAATCTCAACTTAATGGGCTTGAATCCCAAACATCTGAAAACACTCAAATCCTTAAAGCTCTTGAACATAAAGTAGATGTTATAAAAGCCGAGCAGGAAAATATGAAGCACGATTTAGCTAATATTTCCGGTGATATACAATCTATAAAAAAAGATGTTAATATACTGTCAAAAGACGTAGCTTTTATTGAAAGTGCAACCGGTAAAAATATCATGGATATAGCTTACCTTAAGTCTGCTAAGTAATATCAAGCTTTGCATCCATCACACTAAATAAATTCCGAAAGGACTATTAAAATGAACACTACAGAGAAATTACTACAACAGATACTTGACTCTCAGAACAAGACCAATAAACGTCTTGATAATATTGAATCAAAATTTGATGGACTCCAATCTGAAGTTCAGGAAAATACTCAAATTCTTAAAGCTCTTGAGCATAATTTCCAAGTACATAAATCTGAGATAGATAACTTAACCCATACTGTTGCTGAATTATCTGGTGATGTTAAATCAATCAAAGCTGCTGTGACTAAAGGTGAAAAAGCTTATGATTTCCTTGAAAACTTCAATAAGTTCTCTGCATCTGAGAATTAGCTATATTTTATTTTTATATTTAAAATAAATTGAAAGGATATGATTTCATGGATAAAGAAACCTTATCTGCTATTAAGCAATTATTAAAAGAAGAACTATCTCCAATAAAATCTCAACTTGATGAAAACACCCAAATACTCAAAGCTTTAGAACATGCAAGTGAAGAACACAACGCTTTACTAGATCAACTCAACCACAGGGTTGCCTCAGTGGAAGGTAAAATTGATACCATATCAAAAGATTTAACTATGGTTGAAGCTGTTGCTGGTAAGAACATGACTGACATAGCTTTTCTTAAAGGTGTTAGGTAGATGGAGCTTTGTATCCCATCATACGACCTTCTTTTGAATTATATTTTGCTTATTGTGAAAGTTGTTATTAAAAAAAATTTCATCTATAGTAGCATTAAATATTTCTTCTAATTGTTTTGCCCTCAATAAGGAAATACCCCTATTACCATTTTCTATCATATTGTAGGCACTCACTGAGATACATAATTTACTTGCCATTTCTTCTTGAGTCAGGTTATTTTTTTGTCTATAAAATTTCATTTTATTATTCGTTCTAATCACCTCCTCACTTCACAATGAGCAAAACCTTTATCCATATTATACTTTCACATTTTGCAAAAGTCAATACTTTCATTCTCAAATTGTGAAATACAATATTTTTTTATAAATATTTTGATATAATAAAATTAAGTTTACTAATTGTGAAAAGGAGTTAACAAAATGACAAATTACACATTAGGTAATAGAATACGAAGTCTACGTGAAGAAAAATCAATAAGTCAATTAGAATTAGCTAAAATACTTAATATAGGTAATACTACATTATCTCAATACGAATCAGATAAAAGAGTTCCTAGTGATACTGTTAAGAAAAAAATAGCAGAATATTTTAATGTTTCTCTTGACTATTTAATGGGACTTACAAATAAAAAAGAACCAAAAATAGAAATCAACATTCCAAAAGAATATTCAGATAAATACAAAATTACTTCTCGTGATAAAAAACAGTATATGGAAGAAATGAAAAAAGCTAATGAAGCATTTTTTTTAAATGATGAATTAAATGAAGATGCTAAAAAAGAAATGCTCGATTTAATGTCTGAGTTATTCTGGAAAGCTAAAGCTCTTAATAAAAGAAAACCTAAAGAAGATAAGTAGGTGGTCTGATGATAAATATTCATGCAAGAGTTAAACACTTAATCCAAAAATACGGCACAAGAGATCCTGAAAAACTTGCAAAGGAATTAAAAATAACAATAATTAAAAGACCTTTTAAAAAAACTATGGTACTATGTCAAGAAAAAGTACAAATTAAAATGAGAAAAACCCTAAGTTATTTCCATATTTTAACTTGCTGTGGA
>NZ_JBJHZX010000060.1:0-18328 GCF_045310515.1 Candidatus Clostridium eludens
GTCCACGGCAAGTTAAAATATGGGAATATCTTGGGATTTTCTCATTTTAATTTGTACTTTTTCTTGACATAGTACCATCTGCCATCGGTTTTGAAAAACAATGGTTGGACATGATATTGATTCGTTTATCAAACTCAGTTCCTGGTTTTCCTTTCATAGCTGTTCCATGTGCAAGGACTTTTGATATAATCTTACCCAAGAAACCGTCAAATTCTTGTCTAATATATACAGTAAGTATATCCTTCTTAGAGGCATAATCTATTACTTTGTTCACTATTGTAATCAATCTCTCAGAGTCCTTGTAGGGAAATGGAGATTTTGCCATTGTTCCAGTATAGTCTTCTTGAATGTCTATCACTAATAATGCTTTTTGTGGTTTTTGATACGTTTTTTCCATAATTCTACTCTCACTTTCTTACATCATATTCTGCCATTTTAGCTTAATCAATATAAGAATTATAACACTTATTTTGTACTATTCCACCAATATATTGCATACTAGGAAGTTATGTCTTAAATCGTAATACCATATTATTCCGTTATTAAAAACATTATTTGCGCTTTCAATCTTATTGGTTGTATCGCCTTAATTTCATTAAGACCTAAAATTAATAATAAACCAACATGACTAATTCTTATAATTGGGAGTTACTTGAAATATGTCTCAAATCCATTATTCATAACATATGAGCCGTTTGGAACTTGAATTCCCACTAAACATATGTTTAAGCAATCAACACATGAAGCCATTGCATTTATTAAACATAGAAATATTGTGAATCCATTTAGCCAACCAAAAATATTAAGAATGAAAGGTAATATAACTGATAACATAATAAAAGGCATAATAGAAATAATTAAAAATCTACTCTTTTTGATTTTTTCAGTAGTATAAACAAAGCCGAAAAACGCATTAATACCCCAATATATCTTATCTGATTTTAATACATTAGGTATAAAAAAGGCATGGAGAAATTCATGTATTGCCATAAATATAAAAATGGTAACAATATGCATTATTAGAGCAAATAAATTTTTTCCTAATGTAATTGTAATGCTAAAGCCATCCTTATTACTGTTCAAAAATTCTTTCAATGGAGGATATAAATAAAATACAAGAACCATGAAAATAATCCCATTTATGAACGCAAAAGGTATTGATAGTAAAGTTGCCATACCTAAATTAGATGGTTCTTTTAGTTTTTTCCATCCCTCTGATATCAGCTTGTTACTCAACTCTTTATCCGAAGTTGGGATTTTTTTTATATATTTCATTAATTGCAGTCCTTTCGCAAAATATAAATGATATTTGTTACACAACAGTTTACCCTTAGGATACGACCTAACTAAACATCTATCTTTAACACGATATTTGTCTCCCTTATTTTCCTATAATAAACTTTCATAATTAGGGATTTCTATGTGTATTTCTAAATTCCTTCTGAAACTGATAAAAAAGCTAATTATTTATAACACATTAAAATTTTCAATTGGAAATTGACTGAAAATGAAATTTCTATAACTGCTGAAGATAAAAAACCAAAAAACTAAAAATGCACCCTTTGCCAAGTAGTGCATTTATATAATACTAGATGAATTACTCAAATTTTATAGTTGTTAATTTGGTATTTATTTTCATTACAATATTATAATTATCGCAATCCAAAAAAACAATATACAAGATAAAAATATTTTTACTCCATCATATTTTGTATATTCATTAGAAGTCTTATTTTTCATGTAATTTAGAATCCGACAAATTAATGAATTAATAAAAACAACTGGAAATTATACCATATTTAATTTTGAATAATTATGATGCAACAAAAAACGAATTTAGTCTTTCTTGAATAATGCATTTTATATATTTAACAGTTACTATTTCACAATGCCCTTATTAGTATTATCGTCTAGTACATAGTTTAACGTGTAGTGGAAGCTTTAGTGGATAGATAAAAGTAATAGTTAGTGTTTCCACTAGTCACTACAAGACTATCTCCTGCTACAATAGTGGTATCAGTTCCTAAAGTATTGTTGTTCTCATCTTTAAAAGCCAGAGTATATGAATCAGCATTAGTTAAGCCATTTATCAAACTTGATACAGTAGTTCCTACTGGTATTTCCATTATAAAGTTATCACCGATAATACCAAGTGATCTAGAAATCCCAAGTGGTTTATAGTCTAAATTTTGATAAACAAGCAACTGTACCCCTCTTGAATCACAAATATTATCTGGTATTACAATCGTACCAGATATTTGAACATTTTTTGATATGCTTAAATCTTTTGGTGTGTTCCATTGAACGGGTAAGTTTACAATTCCCCTTGTAGTATCAATGGGTACAATTGTGGGTAAGTTTATATTGCACTCCATTCCAGTAATAGGTACCTCTATTGGTTGAGGTGGAATTATAGATAATAATGAACTTGAATTTGATGGTGTTCCAAATATGATACTAAGATAATAAGTATGTGTGTATAGTCCATCGGAGATTTGTAATGAATCTCCATCATTTACGATACCGTCATATAATGTTTGCTTCTGTATGTCTACGATGATTGCAGACATTTTATCTGTAAGGGTTGTATCGTTTGTAAGGGTTGTACCGTTGTACGTTAAGTTGCTTATAAATTCCTGTATAGTTGTAGCTGGAGGTATGTTAATTATTTGGTCCCCTATCACTGTACCTAGATTGCTTTGAAGTCCCATCCTTTATAGTCTACTTTCTGGGTTACATCTAACTTTATATTAGTAGGATTTAAAATACTTGGAGGTAATACGACTTTACCGCTTAGTTGAGTAGTTGTATTTATACTTACGCCAGAGTAATTAGACCACTGTACTGGTACTAACATAGTTCTTTCCGTAGTTGTAACTAAGATATTCGACGGTAAGTTTAAATTACTTACCATAGTAGGTTCATGTATTGTTATGTCATGAAGTGATTCTATAGATAATAAGTTCGAGGTTGCATTATATGATAGCTGATTAGCCCTTATTCTATTACTTTCATAATATGAGCAGGCATTTTTTGTGCTTATTATGCCTGGTAATGAATCTGCAAAAACTATTGAACTAAGAGCTAAAGATAATGTAAGTGCAAGAGCTGTCGACATACAAAATTTCACTTTTGTCATTTAGAATATCCTCCTTTTAAAAAAGCGCAACTCCATTAAGTAAAAATTTCAATTAATGCATTTAGCTTTAAATTGTAGTAAAACTAGCCTATAATTAATCTTTTGTTCAATTTATATTACCATACTAAGTTACTATAATAGTAATTATATCATATTTTCCCATTTCTTGCACCTACAGCATTTAACTCTTAAAGATTACATTTCCTGATTTATACTTCAATGGTTATTTTATCATACATCACCATTTAGACTCAATTACTTGTAATCACATCATTTATATACAATTCATTCCAGACAATCTGTAAGCAATTAAACGCTCAATTATAGGTGAGTAAATAGAAAGTACTTTGTATAATTATTTATTTTTTTACATTCATACAAATTTCAGCATTTTTCTTTAAATTTGTATGGTATGATAAATTAGATATCAAATTATAACAAAAAGAAATTATACTTTCAGTAATCTAAAATTTTAATGATAAAAAATCAAACATAATTATGGTTAGGAATTGTGCTTATACTTCTATAACTTATTATTAATAGTCACTTTAGAAACAATGATTGTTAAACAAATCACATAATGTTCATATAAATATTTGATATTTATACAGCAATCCCTAGTTATAGTTACATTAACAAGAAATTTATAAAATAAGAAGAATTGTTATTTATTGCACAACTATTATTTGGAATGAGATATGGAAAATAGGGGACAAAGAAGTATGCTTTATATTTGGGCACCCTTAAGGCATATGGAGTCAATGGTGCGACCGACCTAATTTTACCGTTTATATGGTTAAATTGGGTCTTTTTTATTTTATATGGAGAATTAAGTGATATTATTGTTAAAAGAATGGGGGAAAATACATTATGAGGATTATTATTTTATCAAGTTATACTTTAATAAGAGATGGTATATACTCAGTTATATCAAGGTGTAATCGTGCTGACGTAATGCTTGTTGGGGAAACACTAAAAGAAGCAGTTCCGTTAATTAAGTCAAGTAAAATTAATATTGTTTTGTTTGATTTACGTCAACAAAATAAAGATGAATTGCTGTTAATTAAAGAAATGAAGAATAGTGGCGTTAAGAGTAAATTCATAATGTTAGATTTTAATGAGGATAAAAATATTTTTGTAGAAGCCATTAAGTGTGGTGTAGAAGGATACATATTGGGAAAATCAGATGAAGTGGAGTTTTTATATACCATAAATCAAGTTTATAAAGGAAAAAAATACTATGACTCTTATTTTATAGACTGTATGATCAGAGAAAATACTATTGAACCTGTAAGAGTAGAACAGCTTACTCCAAGGGAGAAAGAAATTCTATGCGAAATAGGAAAAGGTTTACCTAATCAAGAAATATCAAAAAAACTTCATATTTCTGAAAATACAGTGAAAAAACATACTACTCATATATTTGACAAACTAAATGTAAGAGATAGAACCCAGGTGGCTTTGTATGTTAACAGGTGCAGGATGTTAGATGTCAATGATACTTCTAATGTATATTAACATGAGTTCCAATGTATTAGTTGCTTTAAATTTAAGAAAATATATGAGAGTACTTAATTGCTCTTCTATATTTTTCTAATGACAGAAATGAATAGCATTAATATTTAATTATAATCATTTTTCAGGTTCTACAAATATAGTTATATATTATGTAGCATGCGAAAAGTTATTCTATTTAATGTATAATGAATGAACTTCCAATTAGAAATTTGTTAAAATATCACATACTACATGCTATTAAAGAAAGAGAGCCAAAGTTCAAGGCTCGTCGTTGGATAGTAGAAGCTGCCCACTCATGGATGAATCGTTTTAGAAAGTTACTTATTAGATTTAAAAAGTAAGACTCTTCCTACTTTGGTGCTTATTAAGTTCGCATGTGTTTTTAGAAAAATTCAAGTTATTTATGGATAGGCTCTAAATTAATTTTTCATTTTGTTGCAATAATCCCTAACAGTATACCAATTAAATCAAAAATCATATCTACTGCTGATTCCCATAAAGGATCCATTACGATTACAATATCGTGTACCTCTTTAAGTAAGCCAACCATAAATACAATACTACAAGCTCTTAATAAGCCTACTCGTTTTTTTAATATAGGAATAATAATTATTGGTAATATAATATGTAATACCTTATGCCACTGAAATATTATTTGTAAGTCCAACGCCCTCGCCCCCCAATACTTCTGTATTTTAACCGATTGGAGGGCATTATTCAAAGAACATTATATTAACTTTTTATTAAAGAATGTGTTCGATCCACTATTAATTGATCAGCAATCATATTTGTAAAATAAATAGGGATTATTCCAAAATCAACACCCTTACGGTACTTATAATCTTTAGCACGATATTTGTCTCCCTTATTTTTCTATAACAAGCTTTCATAACTAAGGATTTCTACATGTATTTCTGAATTCTTTCTAAAACTAATAAACAAGCTGATTATTTATAACATATTACAGCCTTCAAATCATAATACTTACTTTATATTGCGAACTAAAACGCCATAAGATTCATTGTTGAATATTACGGCGTTCATATCTATTATTCGGTTTTTATTGTTGATTCATTAAATAGGAATAATTAGCCACAGACCATTAAACTAATTTATCAATATTCCCTGATTGAATATATTGAATATTTGCTTGGATTTTTTCATCTGGCCAATCCCACCATTTAATTTTCAATAATTTTAAAATTATATCATCACTAAATCTTTTCTTTATAACTTTTGCAGGTATACCTCCAACAATAGCATAGGGTGGAACATCATTAGTAACTATTGCTCTGGTTCCAATAATTGCACCATCACCAATTTTCACACCTGACATAATTATAGCGTCATAACCTATCCACACATCGTTTCCAATTATAATATCTCCTTTATTATCCCAAGCATCTGTTATATGGCTGACATCCAAACCCCATTCCTCATAAAATATTGGAAATGTATAAGTAGATAGTGATTTTATTGTGTGATTTCCGCTTGTCATGAGAAACTTGGCTTTACATGCAATTGAACAAAACTTCCCAACTATTAATTTATCATTGTTTATAGGATACTGATATAATACGTTATTTTTTTCAAAATCCCTTGGATCATTATAATAATCATTATATATTGTATAATTTCCAACTTTTATATTATCTCTTGTAATTACATTTTTAAGATATATTGTTTGGTAATCGTTACTTCTTGGATATACTTTATTTGTATTTGGAATAGTCATGTTTAACTCTCTCCTTTATATTATACTAATTTTCTGACTATTCCATTATTACAATACATTTCTTCATAGAATCACTCCTAAAATAATCCTTACTGTTTAATCCATGCTTTATTATTTTATTTTCAACAATTCATAATATGTTTAAACCTAATTATTTAATAAATTTTCTAATTCATAACCATTCCTCCATCTACATTAATAACTTGCCCTGTAATATACTGGCACATATCTGAAACAAGAAATAAGACAGTATTTGCTACGGCCTCTGGTTTTCCATAAGTTTTCATCGGAATTCTGGATAACATTTCATCAGTTACCTTATCAGGAAGAACAGATGTCATATCCGTTGAAATATATCCTGGAGCAATAGCATTTACAACTATCCCACGATCTGCCAGTTCCCTAGCCACCGTTTTTGTAAAACCAATAAGTCCGGCCTTAGAAGCAGAATAATTTGCCTGACCAACGTTACCTATTATGCCCACGACACTTGCTATATTCACTATACTTCCTGATCTTTGCCTTAACATATGTTTTGACACAAACTTGGTACAGTTAAATGCTCCAGTAAGATTTGTATTAATTACCCTATCCCAGTTTTCTTTTTTCATCATCATCATTATACCATCACTTGTGACCCCTGCATTATTTATTAATATATCTATTCTTTTAAACTTAGTAACTACAGCTTTTACAACTTCTTTTGTTGATTCTTCTGAGCTCACATCATGTTTTAAACCTAAAGTTTCAACATTGTAAGTCAATGATATTTCATTTGCTACTTTTTTTGCTCGTTCCTCATTAATCCCCGTTACTACTACCTTTACCTTTTCCCCTGCTAATTTCTCTGCAATAGTCTTGCCAAGTCCACGAGTACCTCCAGTTATTAAAGCTACTTTATCAATTAAGCCTAAATCAATCATATTTATCCTCCAATTTTTATTATTTGATAATCCTTTATACAATTTAAATATTGTAGAGTTAACTTACTGCATTACACCCATAATCTACTCTAAGCAAGATTTTATATAATCAACTGATATATCCATTCTAATGGCAGTTTCCTCCATTGATAAACCACTGTTTAGGAATCGTCTGACAACCAAAATCATATCTTCTCCAACTTCAATAATATGTTTATCAGGATCATAGAAACGAACAACACGCTGTCCCCAAGAATGCTCTAACATAGGATGTACATAGTCAATATCTTTAATATCATTTATTTTTTGAATAAAAGCATCAAAATCATCTTCTTCAAAATATAACTCTTCTGCATTTCCTCCAAAAATAACTTCGCTGTCTCGTTTGTGAATAAAAATTAACCAAGTTTCCTTTGTCTGTAATGTAATACCTCCCGTTAAAGTTACATTTGCGCCAAAGTCAGCGATAACTTCTAAACCAAGCACTTTATAATAAAACTGCTTTGACTTTTCCATATTCGAAACAACTATCAATGAACTTGAGAATTTCATTGTACATCTCCCCCAAATATTATATAAATAATTCTTACTTCGCCCTAAATTACCCTTACGGCACATCCTAACTAAAAACCTCTATAATCTTTAGCACGATATTCGTCTCCCTTATTTTCCTATAATAAACTTTGATACTAGGGATTTCTATATGTATTTCTAAATTCCTCCTAAAACTGATAAAAAAGAATTACATTCAAAAAGATATACATCATAAATACCTTTTTAGTATTATGAATAGCTTGAAGAGTATTCACGAAATAAAAATAATTCCATACAATAAATTATATAGAGAAATTAGTAAACTACTTTAAGTTTTCACTAGAACATGACTACCATTGTAAACGTATGCTTAAGTACTAAAATTATTTTCATTTAAATATGAAGTTATTATAAAGGGGGGATATATTTATGGCAAACTTAGATCCTCTAGAAAATAAATCAACAGAAAAAAATTATACTATAATACAGCCAGCCGAGGAGTTAGATAAACTTAATGATAATTCTGTACCAGAAGATAATATATCACCTATATTATTAGTTTTGTGTGCAGTTATTCCCATTATATCTCTATTAATTATATTATGTATATAGAACCTTAGAAAGTTCTTTTTTTGATTGATAATCTGAAATTCCGCAAGTAGTTTTAAATTCTAAGACTGCTTGCTTTTACATTTCTAGGTAATTGTAAATACCTGAAGCTGTTGCCAACTTGCTGTTTCCATGTGGAATTATTAAGCATAATCAAAGCAGCTATGGAATTGTTTTAATTATTTGGATATGATAATTTTGATTGGATATATAAGGGGGAAAAATAAATTGAAAAACAAAATTTTAATAGCAATTTTTTTTAGTGCTTTTCTATTGATTGCATCTAATGTACAAGCAGCAAACTTTACTGACAATGAAACAGTAGACACTAATAAAACCTGGACAATTAAATTTACAAATGATATTGGCTTTGATGACTTAACTAAGCAAAGTATAACTGTAATAGACAGCAAAGGTAATACAGTAAATGTGGGTGTTCAGTCAGTACAAGATACAAAAACAGTTATAGTAACAGCTCCAGAGGGTGGATATACACCAGGAGAAAGTTACATATTGAATGTTGGCAGTAAAGTACATTCTAGTAAAGGTAAGTCATTAAAGAATGAATACAAAGTGCATTTCAATATTAAAAAAGATAGCAGTGGTAGTAACGTAGTGACATTCAAAGATAAAAATTTTGAACAAATAGTAAGAGATAAAATAAGACAGCCAGCTGGAGATATTTCAGGAGATATTTTAAAAAGTGAAGTCGAAAAGATTACAGACTTAAGTGTTTATGGTGAAAATATCTCAGATATTAGTGGAATCGAAAATTTCACTAATTTACAAGATTTTGATTTATCTGATACTCAAGTCAGTGACATAAGTGCATTAAAGGGGTTAACTAATTTACAATCTCTTTCTTTAGACGATAATCCAATTAATGATATAGGAGTATTAAAAGGATTGACTAATTTGCAACGACTTTCTTTAAATAGCAGCAAAATCAGTGACATAAGTGTATTAAAGGGGTTGACTAATTTACAATCTCTTTCTTTAGGTAGTAATCAAGTTAGTGATATAAGTGCATTAAAGGGGTTAACTAATTTACAAGTTCTTTCTTTAGACGATAATCCAATTAGTGATATAGGCGTATTAAAAGGATTGACTAATTTACAATCTCTTTCTTTAGTTAGTAGTGGAATCAGTGATATAAGTGCATTACCTAATTTACAAAATCTTTATTTAGACGACAATCAAATCAGTGACATAAGTGCATTAAGTGGATTAACTAATTTACAAGATCTTTTTTTGCGCAGTAATCAAATCAGTGACATAAGTATATTAAAGAGATTGAATAATTTACAACATCTTTATTTAGACGACAATCAAATCAGTGACATGAGTGCATTAAAGGGATTAACTAATTTACAATATCTTTCTTTAGGCAGTAATCCAATTAGTAATATAGGTATATTAAAAGGATTGACTAATTTACAATATCTTTCTTTAGTGGACAATCAAGTCAGTGACATAAGTGCATTAAGTGGATTGACTAATTTGGAATATCTTTCTTTATCGGGGAATCAGATGAGCAATATAGATATATTAAAAAAACTAACTAGTTTAAAAAATATTACACTATATAATATTCAAATCAGTGATATAAGTAAATTAAAAGAATTACCTAGCTTAGAAAGTCTTTCTTTGTTTAATATTCAAATTAGCAATATAAGTTCATTAACAAGTGCATTGAAAGAGTTACCTCATTTGAACTGTCTTAATCTATATGACAGTCAAATCAGTGATACTGATTTACAATCATTAAAACAGACTTTCCCTATGTGGCTTATTGATTATTGCCCTAACTCGTTTATTAAGTATAAATAAAACTAATTCTGATGATAAAAAAGGCTTATAATAAACTTAAATTGTAAGCTCTTTTTATTTAAGTTTGTTTTGTCTAAGGAGCATTATGTATGGTGTCATAACTTTCATATTGACATCAAAAATTAATATCATTGTATTTATTTAGTTTATAAAAACATACATTCTTAAACTATAAATAAAATATGGTATACTATTTAGTAAGAGAATAAAAATGTTTTTAGTCAGTTACCTCCCCAAATTCATCTCTTACAAAAGAGGTCGTTGCGGTTAATTTGACAGCAGAGGAGGTGGCAGTATGAGTGACACTGTATATGTATTACATCATCATGTTTAACGGCTATGGTGATTGTAGGAACATATTTAAAGGATAGACTGTTAATCAAAGACAAATCTTCAATTAGTAAATTGACTGAAAATGAAATTTCTATAACTGCCGAAGAAAAAAACTCAGAAAAATAAAAATGCACTCTCCCATCGCATATCTAGTATTCACAAAATAAATTTCTATAAACTATAATATTTTTATAAAGGATGTGATTATTATAAAAGCAGCCATATACAGTAGAAAATCCTTATTCACAGGTAAAGGTGAGTCTGTTGAAAATCAGGTGCAGATGTGCAAAGAATATGGAGAAAAAAATTTAAATTTAAAAGATGATAATTTTATAATATATGAAGATGAAGGTTTTTCAGGCGGAAATACAAACCGACCTAAATTCCAAGAACTATTGAAAGATGTAAAGAAAAAAAAATTTGATGTTTTAATATGTTATAGATTGGACAGAATAAGCAGAAATGTTGCTGACTTCTCAACTACATTGGAACTGCTGCAACAGCATAATATATCTTTCGTAAGTATAAAAGAACAATTCGATACTTCCACGCCTATGGGTAAAGCAATGGTTTATATAGCCTCTGTATTTGCCCAACTTGAGAGAGAAACCATCGCTGAAAGAATTAGAGATAATATGCTAGAGCTTGCTAAAACAGGAAGATGGCTCGGAGGGCAAACTCCACTGGGATTTAACTCTCAAAAGATACGTTACTATAACTCTGAAATGAAAGAAAAATCTATGTATAAGCTTTCTCCTATAGATGAAGAACTTGAAAAAGTTACAATAACTTATAGTAAATATTTGGAATTGGGCTCTATATCATTGGTCCTTAAGTATTTATTATCTAATAATATAAAAGGTAAAAACGGTGGAGATTTTGCTTCTATGTCAATAAATGATATACTAAGAAATCCTGTATATGTTAAATCTGATGATGCAGTTTTTAAGTATTTAGAAGACTTAGGTATAATTACATGTGGTACTCCTAATGGTAATGGTATTATTACTTACAATAAACGCAATTCAAAATATGTACTTAAGAACATGGCTGAATGGATCGCTGCGATAGGAAAACACAAAGGAATTATAGAGAGCAGTACATGGCTAGAAGTACAGTTCCGTTTGAACAAAAACAAAAAGAAAGTTAATCCAAGACAAGGAACTTCTAAAAGATCCTTATTATCTGGAGTCCTAAAATGCGCTTTGTGTGGTGCTCCTATGCGTGTAAGCTATGGCAGGCCTAAAAAAGATGGAAGTGAAAGAGTCTACTACTATATGTGTACAATGAAAGCTCATTCAGCGCAAAGTAGATGTAATAATCCTAATGTAAAAGGTCCAGAAATTGAAAAAGCCATTATTGAAAACATTAAACAACTAAATACAAATAAAATACTGAAAGAATTACAGGCTGCCAAAGATGAAGCAGCTGCGTCTATTGAAAATAATTCTGCTGAGATAATAAACAAAGATATTAAAGATAAAAACAATCAAATGAATAATTTGCTAGAACAATTAGCCCATATAAGTACAGATAATTCTATTGCTTCTGGATTTATTATGAACAAAATTGAGACTTTAGGCAGAGAAATAAATAAGTTAAATTTGAAACTAGAAAAATCCCAAAATAGCAGGCAAGAAAATATAGAGAAAAAATTAAACTTTGAAATAATAGAAAAATCATTAAATGAATTTAATTCATCTTTTGATATGATAAAAGACATTTCGAAGAAAAGACTTATACTTGAAAATATAATTGATAAAACTTACTGGAACGGTAATACTGGTGATGTTGATATCCAACTATGGGGAAGTAAAAAAAAACACACACTTCGTCCTATAATTCGCTAAATGCGTCGCAATACTATAAATCATGCTCATGCATGGCTATATGACGTAAATAAAATCGAGCCCGTGGTTAGGAAATATATTTTGGATAAAGGAATAAAGCTAAATTTGATATCACGGATAGTAGATGTACAAATGGAAGGAAATAGAATTGAAGGCATTTATACATCTAATGGAGATTATGACGAAGGAGATGTATTTGTTGAAACTACAGGTTCTACAGGCCCCATGGGGAATTGTATAAAATATGGAAATGGCTGCTCTATGTGTGTATTGAGATGTCCAACTTTTGGTCCAAGAATAAGTATCAGTAATTGTGCAGGAGTTGAAGATTTCCATGGAGAAAGAACAGATGGAAATTATGGGGCGTTCAGCGGTTCCTGTAAACTTGCCAAAGAAACTCTAGATAAAGATCTTGTAAATACATTAGAGGAAGATGGTGTGGTGGTTCTTAAAGTTCCAAAGGAAGATATAAATTTGGATAAATTAAAAAATAAAGTTTGCCAACAATATGCCTTGAAAGAATTTGCAGAAAATATAGTGCTTCTTGATACCGGACATGCAGTATGAACAAAACTGCAACTTATAAGAATGTATTTAAAGATATTGAAAACTCTACCTCTACAATATATTATACACTTCCAGAAAGAACAATTGCACAAAAAATTTATAAATTAAGGATGATTAAAAGATATACTCAACATGAGTTTGCCAAAGCTTGCTCTATTGGTTATTCTTCTTTATGCAAATACGAAATAGGATTATCAAAACCAAATCGTATTAACCTTGAAAAGATATGCAAAACATTTAATATACCTCTTAAATATTTTCTATAGAAATTTTGAATATTATTTTTTCATTTTAAATTTAGAATATGAATATAAAATATGGCAATTGGATATAATGACTAATACCATGAAAATACTTTAATTTCTTGATAGTTTTACCTTAGTACAATAGAAGCTCTGGAATTAACCAGCGCTTCTATTACTCTTACTTTCTAAAATAATGCATCCGGAAGATGTGTTATAAACTTCTGATACCTTTCTTTGGTCCTTATCAGGTTTAAACTGTGGTATTGTTTTAAATTTAGCAAATCATCAAGTTCAAAAGGTTTCATTTCATCTGACAATTCATCAAACACCTTTTTATCACATCCCTGCAGAAGCATGTAACTTGCACCGGACCCTTTGACCGCATTCTTTAACTCTGGAGTTAACTGCCCAAGATGGTGGGCTGATATTATAATCTTTATACCAAGTTTGTTATTATTTTACTCCTAATATTTTACAAAAAAATGAAAAGAAAGCTTAGAGCAGTTTTACCTACCCTAAGCTTCTTATCATATTTTACTTCAAGTCCTACTCATAAGCTTCAACCATATTTTTTATTTTAGCAGGATATTATCATTATTTGTAGAAATTTTAATGAAGAAAAAATAATGAAGAAAAAATTAAGGGGGAAATGATGAATATGGATGAAGAAGAATTAAATACGGATAAAGAGAAATTAAAGGAAGAAATATTAGACATACTAAAAAAACATAGTTACATAAGTAAATTAAGTGAATGTCCAATAACTACTTTAAAATTTCTCTTAAAAATAGATAATGTTCGTTTGGATACTTTTCTGATTTATGGTGCTTTATGTGAACTTGAAACGGAAGATAAAATAATAAAAAGTTTTGAACTACCTGCTGGTAATTTGAGCACTAAAATCAGCTCGTCAAGATGGTATTTAAAACAATAGAAAACGAATATAAAATATGACGAATTGGGTATAATGATTAATGCTCATAAAAATACTTTAATTATCTCACTCAATAAAGCCCTGGTTGATTCCAGGGCTTTTGATATAAAAATTTATCACTACACATTCTACACCCGATTATTTATTTTCTATATATTATATGCAATTTTAAAATTTTGGACATAATATAAATACAATCGTCTCTCATAAATTCTTTTTAGCTGTCCTTTGGGCAGCTTTTTTGCTTAAAATAAAACTCCCGCTTAAAACTAAGCTGGAGTTTTTGTATTTTCCTTGTTGAGTAATTTAGAATTTCTACAAGCAGAGAAGGAGTATCTGTTAGGACAAATTAGTCTCAATTCCTCAAATAAATATTATAGATAAGGTATTTAAAGTAATTATTAAATGGAAGTTAAATAGTTACTAAATTAGCATGATCTTATTATATACAGTTTGCTTTTGTTCATGTAATTCGTATTTTACACATAATCAGTCTACTAAACAGAAATAATAAAACTAATATATGTTTGTGATTCGGAGGGATTATATTGCAAAATATTCATGATTTTCGTTTGCCGTCAATAAATCTTATTGGCGTAGGTGCCCTTAAAGACTTATCCCTAGAACTAATGCCATATAAATTAAGCAAAGCCCTAATTGTTACAGATAAAAATATAATAAGTCTCGGTTATGTTGAAATAGTTGAAAAAATATTAAGAGACTTATTTATTTCTTATGATATATTTGACGGTATCCTACATCCAGATTGTACAATTTCATTTATAGAAGATGCTC
The DNA here is from genome assembly GCF_045310515.1 of Candidatus Clostridium eludens. Lineage (NCBI taxonomy): Bacteria > Bacillati > Bacillota > Clostridia > Eubacteriales > Clostridiaceae > Clostridium > Candidatus Clostridium eludens. The sequence goes on from NZ_JBJHZX010000060.1 coordinate 15,013, forward strand.
TTGCCTACTTTGAAAAAGGACTGAATATATTAAAAAGGGATTACCACTTTATCATATCTATCGGAGGGGGAACTAACCACGATTGCGCAAAAGGTATAGCCATTGTAGCCACCAATGGAGGCTCTATTGCAGATTATGAGGGATACAACAAAATGACAAAACCTAGTTTACCAGTCATAACAATAAATACTACTTCTGGCTCAGGATCTGAAGTATCAAATGTTGCAATTATAAAAGATGAAAGTAGGAAAGTAAAAATGACCATTGCAGATCCAAAAATGATACCTATAATATCTGTAAATGATCTCAGGTTTATGCCAAGTATGCCCCCAGAAATAACAGCTAGTTCTGGCATTGATGTTTTGACCCATGTAATAGAGGGTTTCGTTTCTACTGAGGCTTCACCTGTTACAGATTCCTTGGCAATTAATGCTGTAAAGCTAGTCTTTGGATATCTAAAGAGAGCATATGAAAATGGTAATGATTTGGAGGCTAGAGAAAAAATGATGTTTGCTAATGTTATGGGCGGAATGGTTCTTAACAATGCAGGTCTAGGATACGTCCATTGCGTGTCTCATCAAATAGGTGCATTTTATGAGCAAGTTCATGGAGCTTGTAATGCAATTCTACTGCCTCATGTGTTAGAGTTTAATGCTGTGTCAATACCAGAAGAAAGAATTCTTAAAATCAGTGAAGCTATAGGTGCAAAAGCAAATAATAAACAAGAGGCCATTAACAAAATTAAGCATAGTATTCAAAATCTGTCCGAAGATATTGGTCTTCCAACTCATCTGAATTCCATTGGAGTTAATGAAGATGATTTAGAGTTACTTTCCAAAAATGCTGAAAAAGATATCAATTCCCTTGTAAATCCAAGGAAAGGAACTTTCGTAGATATAATGGGTATTTTTAAGGCCGCTATGTAAATATACTAGTACTAAATCCATGTATAAAACTTCATCTTTATAAGCTGCAAAAAGTTCTGATAAATACACATTACAGCTACTTTCATACAAGTTTCTATATTCACTCCAGTATTGTACAAAAAATAAAAACAGAGCCTAGAGCAGCTTTATCAATTGCTACTATCAAAAATCCTATTAAAAGCTAAATTAATTAATTCCCAAAAATATCATATTAGCATAATATAAATATTGAAGTGATAAATATAAGGAGAAATAACTCGTGAAAAATTATTATTGCCCTTTTGACTACTATGACGATTACTCTGATAATTACTATGGTGACTATGATGATTATGGTGACTATTTTAGAAAATCAAACGTTAGTCCTGAAACAGTACAAAAGCATATTGGTCGAATTGCACTTATCCACCTTAAATGGCTTGGTACAATTACAGCTTGTATAGATAGTCACAACGGACTTACAGGTGTAGTAACTTTAACTATATTTACCCACTTTGGTCAGGCACAACTTCGTATTCACTATAGTGCGATAGCACGTATTACTCCTATTCACACAAGCCCTAACCAGGGTAAAATGCCAACTCATGAAAATCCGTCTCATGGTACAATGCCATCTCATACTGGTCAACCTAATGAAAGCTCAGCTCACACCGGATCACAGGGTTCAAATAAAGATTGGAAGTAGTTACTTTAATTCCTTCTTTTACTTAAAGGTATGATTTATTAAACATCAAAATTAAAAACCTAGTAGGATTATTTGAAATGGACCCTATGTCAAGGACATTTTGAAAAAAGCTAGGCAATTATAAGCTGGTTCCTGTATTGAACAGGAGCCAGTTTTTTTAATCCCCACTGATATCTATAATTATTGTAATAATCAATATAATTATCAACTAGAAGCTCTAGCTCTTCAAAGGTTGCACAATTTTTTAAATTCACTCCAATTTCCCGGGCTGATTCTATTTTAAGCTTACCTAAAGCTTCCTTAGCATCTGGTACTAGTAATCTATTACTGTCACCTGGCATAATCAACACCTCTTTCTAGAGCAATTTTTAATGCTACAGTTAAAGTTTGTGTATTTCTATAAAAAATACTCCAGGTAATTGGATGAGTTTTTAGCAATATTTATAGAAATAAATTAAGCAATAACAATTAAACTAATAAAAAAAATATCACAAATAAGTATATTTTTTGCTTCAATTATAATATAATAATAAGGTATGTAGGTGAGTGATTACAGAGAAATCTTAAATTTACAAAATCATGTTATACGAGAAAGAACCTATATATAAACAAGTGACTTCTACCAAAAGTTACTTGTTATTTTCTTGTTTTGGTTTATCTATTTTAACCTTAACATCTGTCAAAATCTTATCTTTTGAAATACCAGTCTTGCTTTCAAAAAACATTTTAAGTTTATCTTGTTTATAGCAGAAAATTGAAATAATACATAAACTCAATATCTCGGTAATTGAAAGCACTACAATGCACAAAAAGAAAAAGTTCATTCACATTACCCCCTTCCATTGTGTCAGCCTGCAATCCCTGTAACCACTCATACAGTAATGATAGAAAAGGGTAATTCTATATAACACGAAACATTACTATTAAATACATTATAGCATAATAATGGTAATATTTTAAAGATACTAAGTTTATGTATTTTTTATATTTGTATGAACAAATTTTTAATTGCTTCTCTAAAAATTATTTAGCATAATTATTTCAATGAATACAACAGTATATTGTCACAAGAAAGTCAAGGCAGAAGTGACAAGGCGTTTGGCAAAGAAAAAACTGATTGGCTTTATGATACCTGGAAAAAAATTTGAGATTGTAAAACCACTCATAAAATAAATTAGATTGGCATAATATTAACTAGGAGCCTAAGTTATTATATAGCATTTAGCATAGTGCATACACAGTAAAAAGCCCTGGTTAATTTCAGAGCTTTTTACTATAACCTTATCACTATATACTACATATAATTATTATATATATACTGTATGCAATTTTAAAATTTTGGTTATAATATTAAATAACATTATTCCTTTCAAATTTTTTAGCTGGCCTTGGGTCAGCTTTTTTACAGGGAAAAACTTATATTCCTTACTATTTTTTATTGTAGAGAATTTTACAAAATATAAATTTTATTGTTTTTAAAAAGCTTCAAATTATTTAAGAATAGAATCTTAGTATAACTATTGATTATTTAGAAGAAATTACTTTCCTCTGTAAACATGTAAACATAAGTACCGCATCCACCCCCCATTGCAACACTGTAATCCACCAAACATAAATGATGGAAAGCTTTAAAAGATATATAAAATATAATGTTAATGGTAACCTTATGATCCAACTAGTGATTAAGGATATTAAAAATGGACTT
>NZ_JBJHZX010000061.1:0-16836 GCF_045310515.1 Candidatus Clostridium eludens
AGTTTAAGATTTATGGCTCCACATGAATTTTATAACCTTTATTTTGGAGAAAACCTAACAAATATTCAAATAAGGGTTTAAATTTAAGAGAAATGAAGAATTTATTAGATTCTGTCCAAAACGAGGGGGTTAATCCGGTTGGTCAAGAAATATAAAATTCGGTACTGGTCTATTAGCATTAATAAAATATTTATGTAATGCAAAATATGTAATCAAATGAACTCCAACCCAATTAGAACCACTGCCTAATTGTTTTAGTGGTACTGGACGTTCAGCTTTATCTACAATAACTGTTACCTTATTCATATCCAAACGATAAGGATTTTCAGAATGTTCAAGATTTAATTCTTTAGCCCACTCACTCATATCTACAGAAATACGTGATAATGCTGATTGCCGTCTTTCTTCTAAAGAATCTTTGTCTAATAATTTGTCTATTTCTTGGAGGCGTTCTTGAATATTATTAATTGCCTTTTCTTTATCAACTGAATCATCTTCTTTATCTACACTCTCTAACCATAAACTAATTCTTCCAACCACTTTTGCACGTCTAGAATTTAAATCTTTTATAGAATTAGCGTCTTTATTTTGACTATATATCCCATCAATCTCTGCCTTTAAATTTTGAATTTCTTCTCTCAATTTTCGTCGTTCATATTCTAATTTATCTATAAAATCTCGCAATTTTGGTCTTTCACGAGTAACATTTTTAATATTTCTATCAAGATTACTAATAGCTTTTTTAATCATTTCAACATTTGGTAAAGGATTATCTAATTTATTAGAGCATAATGGACAATGACCTGAACGAAAGTCAAGTTTTTCATATAAACCTATAGAACTCAGTCTAATTTTTTGATGTTCAGCCTCATCAGTATATCCATTAGTTTCACTAGCAAAATTTTTTGCATTTAAAATATTTTCATCAAGTTCTTCCAGCGCGTCTTCACGTTTACCTAACTCAGATTGCAAGTAACTCAATCTATCCATTCCCACTATTTGAACATCCATAGGAGACCATTCATTTACATTCCTTAATATACTATACAATGACTTATAACTATTATTATTCACTTTAACATCATCAGGCAATAATCCTACATATTTAGCTTCAGATATTAACGAAATAGCTCGTTCCGTACCACCACCTTGTAACATTCTTATTTCTTCAAGTCTACGCTTTTCTATAACTAATCTACGTTTTAAAATACTTCTTTCATTTTCTAAAGCTAAGGATTGTTCATTGACTATACCAAGAAAGTACGGCATAGTATCCTTAATAGCCTGAGTAATATAATCATCAGATTGTTTATGAAACAAAAAATTCTTTGCCGCGATTTCGTCTTGATTTTGAAAACAATAATACAATGCATGTCTTATATTTGCTGAAAGAGGTTTTCTACTTTGCCCATCTGGTGGAATATTTAAATTTTCCGAGATTCCTATTCTTTTTGATAATGTTTCCTCTAATCCTGAAACATTACTATTAGGAATAAAATCACATTTTTCATGTACTTCTATTTTTTCTCCTATTTCAATATAACAATAGCCTGTAGACTGTTGCCCAGGCTTGGGATTTTTACGAGCAACAAATGCTCTCTCATTACTAAATTGTAAAAGTAATGCATACCAATCAACATTATCACGAATTATTCCATCTGCAATATTACATGAATCTCCTCCAAGACAATAATCAATAATATCACCTACCGCAGATTTACCTGATTTAGACTTTCCTGAAATAATATTAATAGTACCCAAATCAAATGGTAAATGTCTTACTTTACCATTTATCCCATACAACACAAGCTCCCTTATCTGCATCATGGTTTTATCCCCAAACTAATATATATTGTTTCAGTTTTTCCAGTTGCTGCAAACCACTTTGCAACATGTTCACTTTTATTAATACAATCTTTCACCTCATCATTAATATATTTTTTCTTGCTCAATGATTTAATAGTATGAGATATTTCTAATTCTGCATTACTAGTTAAATTTAATAATCCCATTTGTAATAAGAACTCAGTTGCCTCATTAGTAATTGTAACTAATTGTTTCGTTCGTTCTGAGAACCCAATAAGCAGTTCTGGATAACGTTGCAACCATACCATCATCTGAGTCTTACTTAAAATCAATTTTCTTGTTGCTTTATGCAAAATCAAAGGTAACACAAGATATATGAGAGGAAATGGGAAAGCTTTTTTTGATACCTCATTATATACTTTTATTGTATTATACAATATTCTTCCACAAAAGGGTGCATTAAGCAGATATGCTATTTCTCCTGGACGATGATTCCAATCTTTCACTAAGTGTCGCCTCACTTCTTTAATAAACTCTTCAAACGTTCATAAAAATCAGGATGCCAACCTACTTTTAGCTGATTAGCTAACATTTGATAACTACCTCTCATCACAAATGCATTGCTACAACGCTCTCTGATTCTAATATCTTTTTCTTCTATAGTATTAAAAAGATGTTTACCATTTTTAATTTTTACTTCTTCTGTAAGCCCATCACCATAATCATCTAAATCATCTTGCATTGCACAAAATAAATGTTCCCATTCATCTACTAATCTATCCTCATATTTATCTAATTCATTTAGATAAAGCAAATCATTCCTGACCCAATTAGCACGTTGTCTAAAAGCTCGGTAATAGTCTCTTATTGCCACACGCATTCTGTTACTTCTTAAACAGATAATCTTTAGTTGTTCATAAAAAATTCTATCACTCAATGGTATATCCTCTAAATTGACATCTTCAAACCCTGTTATATCAATTGGCAAGTTATCAGGTGCATATTCCTGACTAACTGATACTATAAATGAACGAACTTGACTTTGAGATATAAAAATTGGTTCTTTAGAACATAAAGCCTCTATCGACTTTTTATACCACCAACCTTCTAAACGTTCACAAACATGATCTTCATACTGGGGTAAAGTACTATATCTAATAGCTTTTCGTATATCTAATTCAATGTTAACTATATTGCTACTTTTATCAACTACATAAACACAATCTAGTAATTGTTGTGCTAATTTTTCTGATATATCGTTAAATGCCTTATAATAGCCACTATGGCCTTTATTTTTTGATTCTAAGGCAACTTTCTTAAGTAACTTATATGCTGCAATAGAATCTCTTGTTTCATTGTTAGCCCTCAAATAATTAGCAGCAGAATCTATGGGAGCTGTGGCTGTAGTTATAATAATAAATTTCGTTTCATAAATCCAGCTTTCATTTTCTTTTATAAGATCCAGCCATACCTTAAGTGTTCTCCAAATATCTGTACTTGCATTATTTAAATCACCATATGATTTGACATGATGCTTTAACTGAATCATTATCTCAGGTGTATCATCATAGCTAAAAGCAATATCATCAAATTTTTCGATACTTATTTTAGATTGCTCATTATCATTATTTAGAAGAAGATATAATGCAAACCTTACTTGATAAAGATATCCAATCATTTGTTCAGACGCTTGATGATCACTCATAATGACACCCCCTTTTTATATAATTTATATTCATATACATGTTAACAATAATTTCCTATTGAAAAGAGTTAAAAATTGATTATTCATTTCCTTCATCTTTTCAAGAGATACTAAACAATCTCTTACTAAAAGTGCAAAGAGTTCAATTATAATATTATTAGTATATGCACTTTTCAGTTCTTCTGTATACAAATAAGTATTAATAACTGAATATATGTTCAATCAAAAAAGAAATGTTTCCTCAATTTTAGCTGTCACCATAAACTTATTTTCTGTTATTTAGAAAAAGGAAATAGCCGTAAATTGTTGTACTATTGTATTAAATAGTTGAAAAATTTTTTGTTCTATCCCTTTTTAAAATATTTTTTTATTTTAATTCTAAACCCCGTTGCTTACTTAAAATAATATCCAAATATTTCTCAGTTTCACTTTTATTCTTATCCATTACTAACTAACCACTATAAACAAACTATAATAATAATGCTATATGGGTAATGTATCTTCAATTATACTAATAATGTGATTAGCAAATTCTTCTGTAAGCTGAATTTTGTCTGCACCAAAGTTTAATGCACCAAGAGTTTTTCCACCTGCATAAGTAATTGGCATATCATATTTATATGAATCTTGAATGCTAGATATGGTATTATCAAACAAAACCCATTTTTCACTATAATAAGGACAGAGATTCTTAGCCTTCACTGACCATGGCCATCTATCAGTTTTTGACATCAAATTCGTAGGTTCCTCTAACACTTCAAAGTACCCCAATAGCTTGGCTGTTCCTACTGCATAACATATCAGTATATCGCCAACTCTAACTGCTCTAGGTTTTCTTTTAGAAAAATGGAGAGTTTCTATACTACTCGATAAAGTTCTCATAGTAGAAAATGGTTTTTGCAACCAACCTACTGGTTTTAAGAAGAAACGCTTATCTAATTTACTTATCTTTTCATTATACTTAATAAATTCACTTACCCTTAAATCAAACTTAAATTTCTTAGGCTCTCCAACATTTTTGGAGTAATTATCAATTTTTTCAATGATTTTAGCTAAGTGTTCTTTATAAAGTGCTTCGCTACAAATGCTAAAAATTTCATTTATTAAGTTCTTCAACTCAATAGAATTGTCTACTTTTACACCCCATTCATGATTGAATCCTAACCCTGCCTCTGTAAAATTAGCAGATGTTATTATGCCACTTAAAGGCTCTCCATCTTTTGAAGCAATATAAACTTTACCATGAAGTTTATTATCAATATAAATTCTATAATCAATTTCATGTGTCATACAATTAACACAAAATGAATGTAATGCATTTGCTTTTCTGAACAAATCCAGATTATTATCTTTTAACGTAGTTATTAAAGTGATATACCCCACTTCCATATCTTTTATTTCATCAAAAAAAATATCAAAAGATTCCATTAGAAATGGACTTACAATATATAATTCATTGGCACCTTCTAGAATATTTCTTATATAACTATAATGATTCGAATTTATATTACTAAGTATTTTCAATGTCTCACCTGCTTTCTAATGATATATAGAAACCTTAATTTTACGTAAAGATGTACCCTTTAGGTTTAAAGGATTCTTAAAACACTTAATTTCTTATTTCAACTTCTACCTAATTTATACAGAGATTGTAGTGCATTTTTGATGTTTTTATATAATATTTTTATCCAACATACAAATGATTCTATTCCTTATAAGCTTTCATACTAGGTATTTCTACACATATTTCTAAATTCCTCCTAAAACTGATAAAAAAACTAATTATTTATAACATATTACAGCCTTTAATTCATACGTATTGTGGATTATAATATTCTTAGGAAAAATATTGCTCACAAATAAATACACATAACTCTAAATTATAAGAAAGGATGGTAACTATGATAAAAATAGTAGCAAAAAGTATAATCAAGGATGGTCAAAAAGGAAAGTACCTTCAATTGGCAAAAGAACTAATTGAAAAAAGCAGACAAGAAGCAGGCTGTATTTCCTATGCCCTATTTGAAGATATAAATGATGACTCAACACTTTCATTCATAGAAGAATGGCAAGATAATGAAGCAATTCAGCAACATAATAATAGCGAGCATTTTAAAAGGATAGTTCCTTTATTAGCAGAACTTCGTATAGGACAAGGTGAAGTTAATATTTATAGAGAAATATAAAATAATTTAAATATGATTGCAATATAATATACTATGCTTATATCTTTTACTAGAAACTAGGAGTATATCGGAATGAATGATACTAACCATAAAAAATTACGTACAATTTATAATGTTACAATTACATTACTTTCACTTGCTGCTGTAAGCTTAGCTTTTTTAGACTTATCCAATGAAATTAAAATAAATCTCCCTCCTTATAACTACATAAATAATTGCATTCTAATTATTTTTACAATTGATTATTTTATACGATTTATCATTGCTAAAGATAAAAAGAACTTCTTTATAAAAAACATTTTTGATTTAATTGCCATAATACCATTTAGTTCTTTCTTTAGAGCTACAAGATTGTTTAAGATAGCAGACTTAGTTAAATTAGAAAAATTTTTTAGATTAATTAGACTTTTAACGTTCTTAAAAAAAATCAGCAGAAATATTAAAAACTTCTTGTATACAAATGGCCTCATATATTTAATATATGCAAATATATTAACAATAACTATCGGTGCTTTCTCAATATATATTTTTGAAAAAGGAATAACTGTAAAATCTTTAAGCGACTCCTTCTGGTGGAGTTTTGTAACTGCAACAACTGTAGGTTATGGAGATATATCACCATCAACTACACCTGGAAGAATAACAGCAGCTGTTATCATGATAATGGGAATAGGACTTATAAGCCTGCTCACTGGTACTATATCAACTTATTTTATCAATAAACAGAATCATCATTATAAACAAATCTCGCTGAAAGATGATTATAAGGATCTACCTGAAGAAGCTCTGATAGAAATTGAAAAATTCATTGAATATATACATCACAAATATGGTAAAAATTAAAATACTCAAGAATGATAAAATGGAACTATTTTAAATATAGCTCCATTTCTTATATTTTTCTTCGTATAATATTTTGTTTTATGAATATAAAAACACCGTAAAATTCTTAATTGAATAGTACGTTACTTAATTAGAATTTATTAATCGTAATATTTTTCACAGAGACTTTAACTTTTATCTCTCAATAAATCTCGTCAATTCTTCATTGAATTTATCTTTCTCATCATAAAATAAGCCGTGTCCACTAAATTTAAAAGGTATGAGTTTTGAATTTGCAATACTTTGTTTTTGTATCTCCCCCAGTTGAAATGGGACAACTTTATCATGAATTCCATGAAGGATCAAAGTCGGAACATTTATTTTTTCTAAATCCGAAAAAAATACTTCATTTATCCACGCCTTTGCAATTGCAGCAGTTGCCCATCCTGCCGCCTGTAATCCTAGTTGAAAGAACCACTCTGAAAATGCCTGAGTTATATGCTGATAGAAAAACATATCACCAAAACCCTGAAGCATTTTAGGGCGATCATCATATGTTCCTTGAATAAGTTGTAAAACAGTTTCTTTGTCTAAACCATGAGGAAAATTAGGACGTTTGATAAGACTAGGTGCCACAGCAGCAAAAAGAGCAAGTTTTGAAACTCCATAGCCTTTATGACGGGCCATGTATCTAACTGCCATCGCCCCTCCATTTGAATGTCCTGCCAGTGTAATATCATGTAATTTTAGCGCCTCAATTACACATCTCACATCATCTGATAATCTATCAAAGTTGTATCCACTCCAAGGCTTATCTGATTCACCGAACCCTCTTGTATCTATCCCAATACATCTAAACCCCATCTTGGGAAGTTCATTAAATTGATATTCAAAAAGCTTATGGCTTCCTGGCCAACCATGTATAAATAATATGGTTTTATTTCCTTTAGGATTAAGATCCTCCACATAAATTTTTACCCGTGGTTCCACCATGACATAATAACCCACTAAAACTCCTCCGATATCTAATATTTACCCCTACATACTATTCCTAAAAATATAATCTTGTGAATATCTAAATTTGTTAATTAATTCGCTTAAATTTCATTTGTCGTCACAACTATTAAGAACAAAATAATCTTAAAAATGCCGTATTATTCATAAATTGAATTTTGCGGCATTTTTCAAAGTATTATATTCTTATTTTTACAATTTATCTTATACTTTTGCCATAGCTGTATAAATCTAGAAATAAGATTTACTCTTTTATGCTCAAGCTCTATTTAGAGTTTAAGTATTTTTATAAAATCCTTATGAAAATCTATCAAACTTTGAGAAATAAAACTTAATTTTGTTGAGTTTTATTTTTTTGTAAAATATAGAAGGAAAATTTAAAATTTTGTAGAATTTATAAATTAAAACGTTTTTTAGGAGGATAAAAATGAAAGTGGAATTTTTTAAAAATGGGTTATTAAAAAAGAGTATGAAAATGGTAGGAGTTTTATCTTTATTTTTGGCAGCAATAGTTATGATTCCAACTTCTACACTTGGTGGTTACCAAGCGAAGTGTCCAGATGAACTCTTAAAGTGATTAATTAAGCTTTTTATAAATGTTGTGGTTAAAAGTTTTATAAAAAATACAACAGCATTAATTTTTAACCTACAACATTTATAAAAAGCTATAAAATGAAAGGAGATGCTATATTGATTGATGTTATAAGAGAAATAATATTAGACATTATAGAAGCGTTATTTCTTTTAGGAGTTTTTGAAGCATTATATGATGAAAAAAATTTATAATACGGAATAAGATTAAAACGGGACTATTCCTTATATTGTTTATTTTTGCAACTTATTGGAGTACATTCCATATTCCAATAGTCTATCATTCACTCTTCCTTATAGTATTTGATATTTTATTACTTGCCTTCATTACAGAAATAAAGCTTTTTGATTCTACAATTATAGTTTGTTTATTTTTTACAATACTATTGGCTACTGAATCTTTTGCTCAAATTATTGAAATGCTTATATTTAATATAAATTTAAATCAAATTATTTCGAATTCCAAATACTTTTATATTTTTGTGATATCATCTAAAATACTACAAATGATTATTGTAGCAACAATTTTTAAGTTTAACTCCTATTTTACTAAACTTAGGTTATTTGAAAAAGGAGGGGCCATCTTTACTAGTTTAATACTTGAATTAGGAGTATTTACTCTTTTTATATTTTGTGTTAACTATGGTATTTTTCATATAAAAAACATTCAGATCTATAACATCATTATTTTTATTATTTATTTTATATTCTTAATAGCAAAATTCAGAAGCTTAAAAGAGAGACAACTAGCTGCAAATATAAGTATCAATTATAAAATCCAAAAACATCAAATCAAAAATATGGAAGAAATAATTAGTATAATAAGACAGGAAAAACATGATTTTGCCAACCACATTAATGTTATACAGGGATTATGTTTATTGAATAAGCCTGATACTGTAGAGAAGATAGATAATTATGTGCGAAAAATTTCAGATACAATACATTCATCATTTAGATATTTGGATACAGGAAATGACTACATAGACGGATTGTTATCTATAAAAAACAACTATGCAGTAAAAAACAACATAGATTTCAAGGTAATAATTGATACGCCCTTTAGTTTGTTAAAAATTAGACAAGATGAATTAATAAGTATTATAAGTAACCTTGTAGATAATGCATTTGAGGCATTTCAACACAAAGCAGATATTGAACATAAAGAGATATCTATTGCTACTTTTAAGGAAGATGAAAGCTTTTGTATTGAGATAGCTGACAATGGAGATATTATTCCTGAAAGTATAATAAAAAAGATTTTTACTAAAGGTTTTTCTACAAAAACTAAACAAAATGATACTCATGGATTTGGATTGTATATTACTAAACAATTAGTTGAAAAAAATAATGGAACCATATCTGTAGAGAGCATTCCTGAAAAAACTAAGTTTTTGATAAAATTTAAAATGAATTAAATAGACAAAGCTCTTACATAGAAAAGTAGCTAAAATGTGGTATAATGTCATCAAGAGAATAAAAATATTTTTAGTTAGTCATCTCCCAGAACTTATCTCTTGCAAAAGGGGCCGCAGAAGTGATAGTGATTTCAAATTTATATGTTTTAATTACGTCTCCTGCTTTATAGGCTGGTTGCTCTTTCTTTTGTGAGGAAGTATTACTTTGTGTAGTTGTACTGTTGGATGCAGTGGATTTAGTGTTGGAACTATTTCCCCCTGAATTTACCGCTCCTATAGCTCCTATTACTATTAAAATAATTATTACAGATAATACTTTATGCTTCATAAACCAATTTCTCTGGTCTTTGCCACAATGAGGACATTTACTGACCCCTTTTGCAATATCTGCATTACATGCTTTGCATTTTGTCATGTTCTTATTTTCCAACATAATCCCCCCCTAAATATGTATTTTTTATTTACATTGTAATAAATCGTTTAAAGTTTGTCCATTTTAAGACAAAATATATATTTTTTATCTAAATATGTTGAATTACCCATAAAGCTTATGCATTACAAATAAACCCTACCAGAAAAGCTCCTAATGAGATTAGAAATTATTTGTATAAGTGAAAGATGCATATATTTATTTCCTCATAAGAACAGACCCAAAGCCTCTGTTAGTAAACTTTGGGTCTGCTATAAATTAATTGACATCTAACAGAAAATTTAAAACTAATTTCTGTTTATAACTACTTCCTATTCGCCAAAAAAACATGGATTAGCAGGTTCTAACGCAGCTAGTCTTATCTCCTGTTTTTGCAATAACTTAAATGTCAAATTTACTACTATTTTCTCGGTGAGTTGCGTAAACCTTTGTCTTGTAGGAAATTGACAATTTGACATTGGATTTAGGTGGATATCAATTTCAGCAATATCTGCCTTTACTAACTCAACATAAGGTTTTTCATTAAAGAATTCTGTAAAAGAGAAACTTTGATCGCAAGGATTACGTCCTATTACATTATCTGCACAAATATCACAGCTTTTAAGCTTATCATTAAAGAATTCTAGTTCACTCGGGGTAGTGTTTTCATTAAAAACTGGTTGCCTAAAAAACGCAACCCTAGTAGTGAAATTAAAAGGAACTTCAACTGTACAATGTCTTATATCTCCGCATACATTTGCACTTAAGCCACTTCTACAAGTTTGAGTAGCATACTCAATATTCTTTCTAATAAAACCTTCTATAAAAACTATTCCCGTACGAGAACGAAATCCACGATCATCCTGGGAAAATGGAATAAGACGAGCTTCAGTTAAAAATACATTCTTTTTAATCCGTTTAACCTCTATAACTGCCTGATCTAATGTGATAGTAGCCTCAACTGGCAGCGTCACATTTGCCTCTGCTAGAATAACTGGAGACTTAACAAATACATCTCCGGCAGCAATAACATCAGGTGCTACACAAGTTTGTTCAGTTAATGGTTTAGACGTTGCAGTAACTGTAGAACAAGAATCAGAACTCTTACTGCTATCATTATAATCCATAAACTTTCCCTCCATTTTATCTAAAGTGAAAGTAATATTAGAGACCTAATATCTACTTTCATGCTATATATTATTAAATTCTATAGTTCATGTTACAAAAAATAATGAAATACTAACTTGAAATTCAGTGTATAGCTTTCTACAAAGGCTATTTCCCACTATCTCAAGCTGATTCTTTCATTATTTTTCTATTTATTATTGCTTGGAAAATACCCTGTCCCTGGAATTAAAAATATACATTCCTAAACTATAAATAAAATATGGTATACTATTTGATAGGAGAATAAAAATGTTTTTAGTTAGTCACCTCCTAGGACTTTATCTCTTGCAAAGAGGTCGTTGTGGTTAATTTGACAGCAGAGGAGGTGGCAATATGAGTGATACTGTGATTATAGTAATATCAATATGCATTACAGCATTAGCTTAACAGGTATGGTGATTGTAGGAACATATTTAAAAGATAGATTAATAATCAAAGGTAAATCTTCAATTGGTAAATTGACTGAAAATGAAATATCTATAACTGCTGAAGATAAAAACTCAAAAAACTAAAAATGCACCCATTCGCAAAGTGCATTTTTAATAACTAAAAACTTTTTCACACAAAACCGCAACGGCTTATTTTAAATATATTATACCACAATTATATTAAATTTAAACTTATTTAAATTTAAATTTCAAATTGAATTATCACACATTTATGTATGTATAGTTGATCATTTTGTACTCTTTTAAGTAATTTATTTAGTATCTCTAACATTTTCTCTTTTTTCAAATTCAGAAATTAAGTACCCAAGCTCTTCATGCGTGAGTTCCTCAGATACAGCATCTGCAAGAAGCTCTGTATATTTTTTTTTAAGTTCTTCCTTATTCTTTGGAATTGAGATAATAACTGAGTACATCCAAACAACTCCTGCATTAAAAATATATCATTTTATATTATGTTAGAGTTATCAATAGTGTTACTTTGTATCAAATTCCAGATTTTATCACTACTATAAATAAGTTAGTAATTTAGAATTTACAAAAATGATATAATAAAATAAATACTACAAAACGGGGGAAAAAATCATGCTAAAAGTAGCCATATACAGCAGAAAATCAAAATTTACCGGCAAAGGAGATTCTGTAGAGAACCAAATAGAAATGTGTAAACAGTATATTATGGATCATCTAGAGGGAGATGTGGATTTTTTAATTTATGAAGATGAAGGCTTTAGTGGCAGTACAATAAACAGGCCTCGATTTAAAAAATTAATTCAAGATATAAAACTTAAAAAAATAAATTATTTAGTATGCTACAGATTGGATCGTATTAGCAGAAATGTATCCGATTTTTCCTCTACCTTAGAATTATTACAAAATTACAATGTGGGCTTCATAAGTATAAAAGAGCAGTTTGATACTTCTACACCTATGGGCAAAGCTATGATATATATTGCTAGTGTCTTTGCGCAGCTAGAAAGAGAAACAATCGCCGAACGAGTAAAAGACAATATGCTTGAGTTAGCTAAGAATGGTAGATGGACCGGAGGAAAAATACCGTTAGGATTTACTTCTAAACGAAGGAAATATAGGGATAAATCTGGTTTAGAAAGAGAATTTTCTATCCTTGAAATAAACAAGGAAGAGATGGACTTTGTTAAATTTTTATATAACAAATATTTAGAAGTTGGTAGTCTCCATAAATTAGAAGTATATATAACTGAAAATCAAATAAAATCAAAAAATAATATTTTATTTGAAAAATCCACTTTAAAAATCATCCTCCAAAATCCTGTATATGTAAAAGCTAATGCAGCAGTAATTGAATATCTGGAATCGAATGGATGGAATATTTATGGCGAAGCAGATAATATCCATTCTCTGCTCACATACAATAAAACCAGACAAGTAATAAGAAATGGTAAACGTACTAAATCTCTTAATCCCGAAAGCGAACGGTTTGCTTCTGTAAGCAATATAACAGGAGCACTGGAGCCTGAACTATGGTTAAAAGTTCAAAGTCAATTTGATAGAAATAAAGACACTTTCCCTAGATTAGGTAAAACCCATAATGCTTTATTAACTGGTAAATTAAAATGTGGTCAGTGTAAAGAATATATGTTAGTACAACATGGCAAGGTTTCTAAATTAACCGGAGAAAAACTCTTTTATTATGTGTGCTCATTAAAACGAAAATCACACAAGAAATTTTGTGATAATAAAAATGCTAAAGCTGCAGAACTTGAGAGTTTGGTGTTGTTAAGCTTAAAAAAGCTGGGTAATGAACAAAAACAATTTATGGATAGATTAAAAGAAAATTATGACTCTAAATTAAAAGATGATAATAAAAATGAAAAAATGTTACTAGATAAAGCTTTAAATGAAAAGAAAAATCAAATTGACAACCTACTAAATATACTCTCAAAAAGTAAAGACATAGAAGATGTCATGATTGATAAAATTAAATCTATAAAAAATGAATGTGTAGAAATTGAAAAGAGGCTAACTATTCTTGATGATGAAAGTAAAAATGATAAAATAGAAAAAATCAACTTAGATCTAATAGAAAATATATTATGCGATTGTGCAGTAATAGATGAGCTCTCACGTGATAAGCAAAAACAAATTATTAATACATTGATAGATGTTATATACTGGTACAGTGACAAAAACAACAACGGAAAAGTATTTATAAAATTCATAGGTTCTGATAAGGATGACTTTGAAGAAATTGAATTACCTGATATAGATCTTTCCAATACTGAGTTGCAGTTTTGTTCACCTAGCACATGTAAAACTTATGACATCTTATTATCCTCTAGATAAATTAAGGAAAATACCAGGCTTAGAAAATGCAAAATTTATAGATCCTTATTCAGGTGGTAAAGGAAACTCTATAAGATATCTCTCTGTGGCACCCGTTTCTGACGATCTAAAAGTAAAAAATGTGGAAAATTTATTTTGTGCTGGAGAAAAAAGCGGACTATTTGTTGGCCATACGGAAGCGCGTTGTACCAAAGTGCAATCACTGTACAATAAGTCGAAATCAACTTCTATGAAGAATGTTATAAAAATTTCCCCGAGAAAACAGTTGGCAATCGTATAGAAAAAAGTAGATTAATTAAAAACTTATCACAATACCAATTAGGAAAATTAGTAGGCGTTAATCATTCAACCGTACAGGATTATGAATCTGGGATGTGCTTTCCTTCTCCTACTATATTAGCAAAAATATCTAAGGTTTTAAATAGACCTATAAAATATTATTATGATGATTACTATAAATTCATATTTTCCAATTATAGCCGTATAATAAAAAACTGGAGAATTAAAAATAATCTATCATATTGGCATGCCGGAAAACTTACAGGAATTGATTATAGAGCATTTAGAAATTGGGAGAGTGGCATTAGCATTACTATTATTAATAGAGTTTATTACGAAAAATTAAAACCTTATTTAAATATTTAATACTTTAAGAAGCAACTCCTTTAATGTGAAGAGTCGCTTCTTAAGGCAGCTAATTTAAGATTATCACTTAATGTATTAATTTTATTAACACATTCACCTAATCCAATTGTTTCCGTGTCTTTTGAACCTTCTGCTTCCATTATTTCTAATATTTCCAAAAAAGCCTTTTCTAATTTCAAATCCATCCCCCCTGTGTTCCAGGTAACACCTTTTACGGAACGCACGTTCTGTTGTGCGATTATAATATTACCATAAGGCTTCTGATATATCCATAAGCATTCTATTTATAGTTTCTTCCTTTAAAATCTCATATTCTTTAATCTTACACTTCCATTTTCATTTGTTATTTATGGTCCCCCTCTTATCGCTCAATTTAAACGGTGCACCTTTTATGGCTTTATTATAACCCGATTCCTGCTCGCCGGTAGCGAACATTTCGACAAATGAGAAAGAATCGTATGTCAGCATTCGATAGTTGCCAACATTTTAATGTTGGTTTCTTACTTCAATTTAGAGTATTATGAAATAAATATCAAATAAAGGTGGGATAATAATTACAAATGATACTTTTTATAAAAGAATACAGACTAAATAAAGATATTACTTTAAGAAACCTTGCTACTTTAGCAAACTGTTCACATAATTATCTAAGTGAATTGGAAAACAATAAAAAAAGAAATCCTTCTTTAGATGTTATGAATAGATTAGGACGTACTCTTAAAATATGCCCCATAAGATTATTTGGCGGGTGCTACGGGGGATATTGTAATTCTAAATGCTATTATTATAAATCTTATTATACCTTATACTTTATTTTAATTTTTATGACGTCGTAACGATACGATGTTCTTGCCCCCATTCTCTAAAATGTGAATAAGGTGTTATTTATGAACGAAGAGACTGCAATATATATAGCCTGATTTAAAGAAAGCCGTTAGAATAGAACTTGTTAAAGATGACGAAAACCAAAGCCTGTCTAATTTAATAAATCAACTGCTCTATAAATGGATATCAGAGAAAGAAAGAGGGGAAAATTAAAGTCCCCTCTTTGTTATACATCTACATCATTATTATAGCTTAAGAAGGCTGTTAACATCATGTCCCTCCCTAATCCCATAAGCACAAGGCGGTATGCTTCTATGTTAGATCTGGCTCAAAAAGTTTATCTACTGTTGTTCCAAGTATACTTGCCAGTTTAAAGGCTAACAATAGACTTGGATCATATTTATTATTTTCAATTGCATTTATTGTCTGTCTTGTGACGCCTAATGCAGTAGCTAAATCTTCTTGTCTATAGTTTTTCTCTTTACGTAGTTCTTTTATACTATTCTTCACAATTCTCAACGCCCAACAGTAAAATACAAAATTATACCAAATACAATTATCAAGAATATTACGCTAAAATAAATCAATATTTGTTTTTTGCCGCTGTCATCGCCCACCTTTAATTTAGCAATGCTTGTAACAAAAAAGTACACCAAAAACTGTAATGTGACTAGAGTCAGAGGAAACGACACTTCTTGGGTTTTAACATAGTTATATCCACCCCATATAGCAAGGGACAACACCATAAAAAACCAACTCCATTTGATTCCTTTCTGGTTTATCTTTAATTCCATCTCATCCATTCTTCTCATAAATAAGCCTCCATAATGTCAAAAACATTTTACATCAAAAGCATACTGCTTGAATCTTAAAATATCAATAGTTTTTTACATTTTCAAAGCTGTCTATTTCACTTTTATCATTGTTTCCTTATGCACCCTGCCCGTTATTTCAGTGCACTCTTTACAGTGATTTTGACGAATTGTTTGTATTAGGTATAATGAAACAAAAGGGGACGGTTTATGTATAAAGGTATGGATATGTTCAACGATGGACTTTTCGTTCTGCTCTATGAGAAGGTGTTTGAGTTAGCAGCTATGTATACTCCAGGATTCGATATAAATATCTATGATGAAAAGGTTAAGGAAGAAATTGCAAGACAATTTGGAAGAAAGAACATGGAATGGTCTTATGATACATGGAAGAAGATCTGAGGGTGTAAAGCTCTCTTGTTTTAATAAAGGCCTGCACCCCTAAAGGTAAAGGCCTTTATTGTATCTTACTTTAAACCCTGCTCGTAAGCTTTGACCATTTTCTTAACCATATTCCCACCTACAGAGCCAGCTTCTTTAGTAGTCAAATCTCCATTGTAGCCTTTTTTTAAATTCACTCCAATTTCTCGGGCTGATTCTATTTTAAGCTTACCTAAAGCTTCCTTAGCATCTGGTACTAGTAATCTATTACTGTCACCTGGCAT
>NZ_JBJHZX010000062.1:0-16753 GCF_045310515.1 Candidatus Clostridium eludens
GCGTCATTTAGGCGCTGGAAGTATTACGCCCTTATAGGGCTGAGCAAGCCACCTCTTTTAGGGGTGGTCATGACTATGGTACAAATATGGACCTAATGCCATACAAGTTAAGTAAGGCCTTAATTGTTACAGATAAGGATATAATAAGTCTTGGCTATGTTGAAATGGTTGAAATGATATCAAAACCTTTATTTATTTCTTATGATATATTTGATGGCATTTTGCATCCAAATTGTACAGTTTCATTTGTACAAGATGTTCTTATATACCTTAAAAAAGAATTAGATATATTAAAAAGAGATTATCATTTTATTATATCTATTGGAGGTGGAACTAATCATGATTGTGCAAAAGGTATAGCTGTTGTAGCAACTAATGGTGGATCTATCGCAGATTATGAAGGATATAAAAAAATGACAAATCCCAGCTTACCCATCATATTAATAAATACTACTTCTGGTGCAGGAGCTGAAGTATCTAATTTTGCAATTATAACAGATGAGAGTAGAAAAGTAAAAATGACCATTGGAGATCCCAAAATGATGCCTATAATATCTGTAAATGAACCTATGTTTATGACAATCATGCGGGGCTGTCGCAAAACTACTTTAAAGTAGTCAGCGATGCGACTTTTTAGCATTAAAACAAAAAATAATCCGAGAAGGGAGATTTTTTTACATCTCCCTTTCTTTTATTTTAGAATACCACAGGTTTTACCTGTGGTTCCGGAAAGCTTATAGCTATGAGTAGGAAAAAGAAAAACTCCAATATAAAATAGAAGTAGGTTTGCCAACCACAACTAAAATATATTGGAGGTGTGTCCGAAATGGACAATAGTAGTTTAGCACACAGCAAGTGGAATTGTAAATATCATATAGTTTTTGCACCAAAGTATAGGAGACAAATAATATATGGAAAGATAAAAGCAGATAATGGAAATAGACAGTTTTGGTGTAAAGGGTACTATGTTGATACTGTAGGAAGGAATAAAAAAGTCATAGAAGAGTATATAAAAAATCAGATACAGGAAGATTTAGCATACGAACAAATGAGTTTAAAAGAATATATCGACCCGTTTACGGGTAAGACAGTAAAAAAAGGCAAAAAATAAAGCACCTTTTAGGTGCAGCCTGTAAAGGCATATGCGGTTGGCACACCGTTCAGTGTGCGAGTAGCACAGCCAGTAACATGCCCTTATAGGGCTGAGCAAACCACCCGTTTTACGGGTGGTGATGATTTTTTGCATGAAATTAGGGCTGCTGCACCCTAACTTTTATTTGTTAGTTGTGCAACAGCCCCATGGTTATAAAGGCTATTAAAAATGTTAAGGACAAACTTAATTTATATTACTTCCTAGATAACTTGATGTTGTTTAGTAAATATAAACATCTATAAATTTATCTAACTAATTTTTATTTTCCACAATTGTTGGTTGAACTATTAGATGGAGTAACTACTGCTGGAGTATTAACTTTTGGGTTGTTTTGTTTTGAGTTACTAGGTTTTTGGGCATTTTGGTTTGTTCTAGTAGGTGCAGGGCTATTAGTTTTTGAGTTATTGGGTTGTGGAGTATTATGATTTATTCCATTAGGTGTTGATATTGGTGATGGTCTATAGTTTCCTCCACCAGATGATGGTGCTGGTATATACCAGCTAGAACCCCAACCAGTAAATAAATTTAATATAGATAGTTCTTGACTTTGAGTTATTGTTCCTCCTGCTACTAAAGCGTCTAGTTCAGCTTTAAAAGTTGATCTTGTTGTTATTTTGCCATTATAATAGAGATTCAATATTGTTGACTCTTGAGATTGAGTTATAGTACCTGCTGCTACTAAAGAATTTAGTTTAGCTTCGAAATTTGCAAAAGTGTAATAGGATGAAACATGAGATATAGGTTGTGTATTAGCGCATGCATGAACTGTTGTTGCGATTCCTGTATTTGCCAATAATGGTGCTGCAAGCATTATAGCAGAAATTAATTTGTACTTCATTTTTATCATTTTTATTACCTCCTAAAATTTTTACTATATAATGTTTTTTATATAAATTTACTTTGTAAGAAAATAATACTTGGGATTTATGACTATTAGGTGACGTAGTGATGTGAGACTCATGTAATAAATATTTTATATTTTGTGAAAAAGGATAAAATATGGGATTCCTAATACAATTTTTATAAGAAATTAATTAAATAATTATTACCTAATTTTTGCACAGAGAATATAATATGTAAAACTGTTAGAAGAGATCTTAGCAATAACATAAAGATCACACCATGATTTAGAATCATTACCATAATTATTAGATATAATTTACTTTAGAAGAAAGTTGATTGTTTTGAACAACTCTGATTTTTATAATATAATGTTAAATTAGTAAAGGCGAAAGGTGGCTATCAGATCATGAAGATATTAAAAATAAACTCTTTAATGATTAGAATATGGATGACTTTTACGGGTATGATTCTTATAATAATATGCTGCATTTCATTTTTGTATGTAGTTGCTTTTAGAAGTTTTGACGAAAGTGCTAAAATTCAAGATATGAAGGTAGCTCACGATATGCTAGTAAAAAGTAGCAACTTTCAAAATCCTTTAAGATTTGATAAATTAAAAAATCTTAGAAGTATTGAGAATTTAATTGTTAATATTAATGGAGGAAAAACACAAATAACAGATATAAATAATCCCATCCGTCAATTACCAAATCAACCACAAAATAATACAGAAACGCATAAGCCACTTCCTCCAAAAAATGATGGGAAAATAAATAGATTTCCTCCACCAGGAAATAGTGAAAAAACGAATGAAAGAAATTGGATAATTAGTTTTATTAAGTATGTAGGAAAAGATGAAATGCAATTTAGAGAGTATTACAACAATATTAAATTCTTTTTTATAATAAGCCCAGTAAAGAGTACAACAAATGCGGGGAAGTCATATGTAATTACCTATATGCCATATTTTTTGGATAATAGCATATTATATAAAATTATTATTATAGGTATTGTATTTATTACTATATCTTTTTTTACTGCAAAATTTGTTGCAGGATACATCTCAAAGCCACTTAAAGAGCTTGAAAATTATACTAAGAGGATAGCCAATAAACATTGGGGGGAACCAATTAAGGTTAAGAGTAACGATGAGATTGGAAGCCTTGCAAATTCTATGAATGTTATGCAGAAAAAATTAAAATATGCTGAAGAAAATGAAAAGTTGTTTCTTCAAAGTATATCCCATGACTTAAAAACACCAGTTATGGTTATTATGAGCCACGCCGAGGCAATTATAGATGGTATATATATAGATTCCATTGAAAAAACGGCTGAAATAATAAAAAATGAAGCTATAAATCTTGAAAAAAAAGTTAAACAAATATTGTATTTAAATACACTTGAATACATGTTAGAAAATAGTACAGAAAGTGAAAATATGAATTTACAAGACATTCTTAATGATATAGTACATAGATTTGAAGCATTTAACAGTAGTATTAAGTGGGAGCTAAATATTTCAAAGAGTATTATTTGGGGCAATAAGGAAAAAGTAACAATTTGTATAGAGAATATATTAGATAATGCACTGAGATATGCAAAGACTACTATAAAAATAACTTTAAAGAAAGAAAATAAGTTTGCTGTTATTGAAATTTATAATGATGGGAATGCCATTGAAAGCGAGAATATAGAACGTATATTTGATAGTATGTATAAAGGTAAAAAGGGGAATTTTGGATTAGGACTTGCTATTTCAAAAAAAGTAATAGATTTTTATAATGGATATATCAATGCAGTAAATAGAGAGAATGGAGTAAGTTTTATAATAAAATATCCTATTAAAAGCAATTATTAATAAGGTGTTGTAACGAACCCCTCCAAATTAATTATCTGGGATAGAGAGCCTCTGTGTAACAACTAGGGACAAACTTTGACATATATAACATACGTGTTAATTAAAGTCATCATAGCTCAGTTTTAGTATCACCATAAATTTTTTTCATAAGAGAATTAGTTCTTATAACTAATTCTCTTGGTAAAAATGGTTTTGACAAATAATCATCACTGCAAATCTCTAGTCCCATTATTCTATCAAATTCTTTATCTCTTGCGGACATGCATATAACAGGAGTATTTTTATTATTTTGTTTTATATATTTAATTAGTTCATAACCACTTATATCCGGAAGCATTATATCAAGTATCCAGAGATTAGGTGTATCCTTTATTTTATTTTTTGCACAATTTCCATTAAAAAAAGTAGTCACATCATAACCTTCTTTTTGAAGATATTTTTCAAGTAACCTATTTAAATTATATTCATCTTCAACTAAATATATTTTTTTAATCAACCCTATCACCTCAGCTTCTGAATTTAAATTAGAATTATCTTAGATCACACCTTTAAGACATTCGTTCGGATGACTTTATAAAAGTTGAATTTTTTGTCACTGAAATCCGTATGATAAAATTTCTACATATTTAAATTTTTATTGTTAAAGTATATTTTAATTTATTATAGTTAATAATTATAAGTAAATTGTCAATTCAAAATAGAAATAATATCAAATTATGATGTTAAATTCTACGTGCGGAATGTAGGATATATAATAAGTGAAATTGTATTTAAAGATAAATATATGAAAAGGCATAGAATTTCTATGCCTCAGGGGCACTTTTCAGTTAATTGGAAAGTGCTATTTGTCTACGGTCTGAATAAACTATATAGTTTAGTGAGGATGATAAGGATGGCATATTCATTTTCACAATTTCTGTTTATTGAAAAACCTAAAATTAATAAAAATCTTTAGATATGTATTAGTTTTTTATTATGAATTATACAACACATCAGCAGTAACTATTGCATATTCATTATTGCCCTGGTTTAATAGCTTTATAAAATTAGCAAATATACCTGAACCAATAACTTTTCCATCAGTATCATAGCTCAATATAGGTGATAACTTCAGATCTGAATAAACTTTAATACCTGCAGCATTAATTTCAACATATAATCCTGTAGATTTCATTAAATTTTTTGAACTTGATAAGGTATTTGAGCATAACAATTGATTTAAATCTACAATATCATCTAGGGATTGACTATTTCTAACATATGAAAATAACTGAATTGTATTGTTTTTAATGTCTAAAAGCAATCCTGAATTTATTCTATCTACAATTGGCACAAGTAAATCGGCTGAATCATTTATATTAGTATCTAATTTAAGTTTGAACAATGCTTTATGTTCAAAATAATTTTGCAATTTATATGGTGTTAGAAACTGTTTTGTAACAGTACCATCATTATTTTGGAATGTGGATACTTTAGAACTGTGATTTTTAAAATCTTGTGAAATATAAAAACCAACTGCTGCAACTCTATTAAACTGCCCTGAGTATAACTTTATTTCGTTTAAACCAAACGCCAACTTATCCACTAAAAATAATTTGTACATATTTATGGATAAAAAATAGTTATTTATGAAAGTATCATTTAAAATATACCTTGTATCATTAAATACAACATAAGGTTTTTGAATATCTGATGCAGGTAAAGTATAGCCTGGATTTTGAGGAATCTGTATTTGTACGCTATATAGATTCAAGTTATTTGACAAATTTAAAACTATAAAATCCTGCAGTAGAACATCAGATGTATCTCCTTTATCATAGTAAACAAAGTTGTTGAATAAATAATTTGTATACCAGAGATTAATTGGGTCATCTTCAAATAAGACCCTATCACTTGATATATTACTTTTCACATTTTGTGACGTAAAATCTAGTTTTATTTGTTTTTTACCATCTAGTATAATTACTCTGGGATCAAAATATGCAAATAATACCTCAGATTCAAATTTATGACCTGCATCGGTAAAATGCAGATGATCTGTGCTAATTATATCTTTTAAGCTATAAGTCTCATTATTTGCTAGGAGCTTTGAGGTATAATAATTTATATCTATTAACTCAATGTTATATTTTTGGGCCAATTCTTTTTTAACTGTATTAGCTATGGAGTTTATATTTTCACTTGTGCGATACGGATAAGTTGAACTATCAATACTTCCTGGTTCTATTGTAGCCTGTGTAGTAAGCAAAAAAGGTTGTATATTATTTTTTAGACACCATAATATGATATTTTCTATATTCTCCTTAAACTGCTCTTTATAATCTTTAGTTGAAGTTTTATTAAGTCTATCATTAATTCCAAAACCTATACCAATCATTTTTACGTCCGAATAAGCACCTGAAAAAATATTATTAATATTTGAATATGCCCAATCAGCAGTTTGTCCAGAAAATCCTGCATTATAAATTCTAGCAGTAGTTGAACCTGTATATTTTCTGATTAGATTTTGTAAATATGTTGTAAATGCATTTGGTGGTTGATGATCTTGTCCTATTTCATTTTTAACCCACCCGGATGTTTGATTGCCATCAAATGTACTATCTCCAAAAAATGCTACCGGAAATTTTTCATTGTTTTCCCAAGCCACCCAAGCATCTTGAAATGTTATTTTTTTGCGATTTTTAATATCTTCTAACTGTAATCCATTACCTGTTTCTGACTTTACTACAACATCTGTATTTGCTTGTACTGCATTAGCTTTACTTTCAGCTAATGACATAGTAGCTGGTGCTATGATAGCAGCAGCTGTTGTAGTTAAAAGAAATATTCCTTTTAATATCTTTAGCATAATAAACTCCTATCCAATAAGTTAGATATATTTTTAATACAAAGAAATTATAATTAATAATTATGGTTATAAAAATTAAGCTGTTTCAAATTAAGTAATTGTAGCTATAGTACCAATAGTGCTGTTATTATATTATTAATTAACAGTATACTTGAAACTATATTTTGATTGTCAATTAAATGTGTGAACTTTATATTACTTATAAACATTATCGGTAATATCTAATAAAATTAACTCTAACATTTCGTATGGGATAAAACACTGAAAGGTATTAAAGATAAATTTAACTTTTTCCTTTTCGTCAATCTCTGAATTTAATAAGGTAGTTAGGGTGTGTCTGAAAACATAAAGTTGCACCAAAACTAAGCTTTAGCTAAAATAGAAGAAAAGCTTGAAGGTTACTATTATGGCACGAAAGCGTTATGAAATATCAGATGAACAATGGAATCAAATAAAAGACTTATTTCCAGTTGCAAAAACCGGGTGACCTCCAATAGATAATCGTATTATATTAGATGCTATTATGGTATTATTTACTTATATATAGTTAAGCCGTAAATGTAACTGAGAACGCAGCCACCACTTAATAGTGGTTTTGTTCTATTCTTAATTTGTGACTTACCTCTTGAGTAAATAATTAAAGTTTATTACACTGTTCATAATAAAATATTTTCTAAAATGGATATAAGGGCTATTTTAAGAAGTATTTTATTATAAAGGCTATTAAAAATGTTAAAAGCAAATTTGATTTATACTACTTTTTGGATAACTTGATATTGTTTGGTAAATATAAATATCCATAAATTTATCTAATTAATTTTTATTTCCCGTAATTATTAGTTGAACTATTAGATGGAGCAACTACTGCTGGAGTATTAACCTTTGGGTTATTTTGCTTTGAGTCACAACTATTATGATTATTTCCACTAAGTTGAGGATTTTTAGCATTATTATTATGATTTACGCCACCCGGCTGTGGAGTGTTATGATTTATTCCATTAGGTGTTGATATTGGTGCTGGTCTATAATTTCCTCCCCCAGATGATGGTGATTTTTATATAAATTTACTTTGTAAGAAAATAATACTTGAAAGTTATGATTATTAGATGACGTAGTGATGTAAAACTCATGTAATAGATATTTTAAATTTTGTGAAAGAAGATAAAATATGTGAGAATTGTCATTTTTACAAAAAATAATAGCTATATATTAAACGATTCATAATCATTACTAACAAAAGCTCCAGCTTAAAACTAAACTGGAGCATTTTGAAGACAGTTTTCTATACATAAATTACCCCCCTTCGAACAAACCTCCTCTTGTAACAAATTAGAATTTAAATTAGTTTAATATCATCACCAACCTGTAGTTCAAAGCCATAATTTCCGTCATGTAATTCTATAACTTTTTTCACAATAGGTACCCCCTAAGTCCGTACCCATAATTGTACGCTTATGTTTTTTTGCTAACCTTGTAGTATCTGTCCCCAATATATGTATATTTTTTATTTAATTATTGGATGGTATGAAAGTTTGCTTATAGATAAGCTTTGTACCAGAAAGTATAGTTTTGTGGAACTTAATTTTATATTAATATTTTTTTAACCAATAATATTAGACCAGTTGTCATATGGTAAAATAAATTTAAATGTTGATGGTAAACTTTTTATTATTTTAGAAGGAGATAACTCGTGAATAAATACCTTACTTCCAATTTTATAGGTGGACCATTTGTATTGTTTTCATGGCCACATCTCATTGCCCTAGCCATAATATTATTAATTACAATACTTACATATGTATTCAGGCATAGGCTTCGCTTACTAAAAAAGTCTACCCGTATGTATATTTCATCTTTTCTCATACTTCAGCAGCTTTCCTTAACGGTATGGTGCATTATGTATGGCGGTCTGCCTTTAAAATCATCACTCCCTCTAGAACTATGCGATATATCTACGATAATATCTGCCACAATGTTTGTATGTAAGAGTTATCTTCTATATGAAATAGTATACTTCTGGGGTATTGCAGGTTCACTGGAGGCTCTTATGACTCCTGATTTGGGCATATATACTTTCCCGCATTTCGTATTCTTTCAATTTTTTCTGTCCCACGGTAGCATAATTATTCTATGCTTTTTCATGACTTTTGTTTATAGCTATAGGCCTAGTTTTAAATCATTAACAAAAAGTTTTGTGGTTCTGAACATTTATGCAGGTTTTATAGGAATATATGACAAGTTTATGGGGACTAACATTATGTATCTTTGCGATAAAACTCAAAGTACTTCAATTATGAGTTTTCTTGGACCTTGGCCATGGTATCTAATTTCTCTTGAACTTGTTGCTATTGTTTCATGCTTCCTGTGTCTTATTCCCTTTATCATAAAAGATCAAATGTGGAATAAGTAATACTAATTAGGATCTGCTCTACAAGTGCTAATTATTAAAATAGACACTGATTCTTCATTTAAGAAAGTATCCTTTAATAGCCAAACATATAATATTCAATCTATAATGAGAACAATATGGAATAGTATCCTTGACCAATAAAAACTCATAGGTATAATTGCTTCAAGGGAGTGTTGCCATATAAACTTATTGTTTGTAAAAAAAGAATACCATCATAAAGGCATTGCAAAAGAGTTATTTAATAGGCTTAAAATAGAGATAATCGAAAAAAATTCAAATACCAAGTGTATAACTGTAAATTCTTCTCTCTTTGCTATTCAGATATATAAAAAATTAGGCTTCATAACTACTGATGAGGAACTGATACAAGATGGATTACGTTCTACGCCAATGGAATATGTATTATTAAAACATTAATTTATCCAAGGTTTAAGTAATAATAGTCTTATTTTGCTTATTAACTAGAGTAAAAAATACTCTAGTTAATAACAAAATACGGTATTGTTGGTATTGAATAAAATACTTCTTTTATTATAAGTTACAGCATTAAGTAGGTTCTGTTGTATATCCATACCAAGGATTAGTAAATCCTTTCTTGCCAGCAAGATAATAGATTTTGAATCTTAAATCACAACCTGCAAACTCATAATTTCCCATAGTCGGTGCATTCCCAAGGAACTTGGCTGAACTTAGACTGGTACAATCAGAAAATGCACTGTCTGCGATGCTTGTTACACTGTCAGGTAAGGTTATTCTTGTTAGCCTAGTACACTTGTAAAACGCATAGCTGCCAATACTTGTTACACCATGAGATATGGTTATGTTTGCTAGGTTAGTGCAGAATGAAAATGCACTGTTTCCGATACTTATTACACTATTTGGAATTGTTACACTCGTTAGGCTAGTGCAGTTCCAAAACGCACCTTGACCAATATTTGTTACACTGTTAGGCAAGTTTATTCTTGTTAGGTTAGTGCAGAATGAAAATGCACTGTTTCCGATGCCTATTACACTATTTGGAATTGCTACACTTGTTAGGCTAGTGCAGTTCCAAAACACACCTTCACCGATACTTGTTATACTGTTAGGTAAGGTTATACTTGTTAAGCTAGTACACTTATAGAACGCATAGTTACCGATACTTGTTACACCATGAGATATGGTTATGCTTGTTAGGCTAGTGCAGTAAGAAAATACGCTGTCTCCAATGCTTGTTACACTGTCAGGTAGGGTTATGCTTGTTAGGCTAGTGCACTTATAGAACGCGTAGTTACCGATACTTGCTACACCATGAGGTAAGGTTATTCTTGTTAGGTTAGTGCAGAAAGAAAATGTATAGCTACCGATACTTGTTATACTATTTGGAATTGTTACACTTGCTAGGCTAGTGCAGTCCCAAAACGCATTTTGACCGATACTTGTTATACTGTCAGGTAAGGTTATACTTTTCAATCTAGTGCAGAAAGAAAATGCACTATTTCCGATACCTGTTACTATATATCCATCAATTGTTGCCGGAATTGTAATATTATCTCCGAATCCTACATATTTAGTAATTGTTGCCTTATTACCATTTAAACTGTACTGGTAATCGCCTGATGTAGCTCCACGTGCTATATTTGGTTTCACCTGAAAAATTAATAAGGCCATGAAAACCAACAATATTGTTTTAAGTGTAAATACTAACTT
Organism: Candidatus Clostridium eludens; assembly: GCF_045310515.1. NCBI lineage: Bacteria > Bacillati > Bacillota > Clostridia > Eubacteriales > Clostridiaceae > Clostridium > Candidatus Clostridium eludens. Next base: position 10,802 of record NZ_JBJHZX010000062.1, read on the forward strand.
TTTCATTTTTCTCCCCCCTCGTATAATGGCTTAGAGCTCCTATAATCTTGTTTAATGTTTTAATAGTAATTAACTTTAAAGCATTTAAAATGCTTTCTAAGTCGAATATGAAGCTTTCTAAAAGTACATTCAAGACATCAGTTCTCATTTTTACCTCCCATTTTATCAAATCCCTTTAACCTAAGTCTCGGAAAAAAGGGTTCGAGCTTCTTTTGGTTACCCTAGCTATGGTCGTGTATAGTGCCAGGGTTTCCTGTATGTAGTGAAATTTATGGTGGTAATCAACTATGGTCTGGTATACTGCATAAGTCGTGAAGGAAAAATACTACTCTATTGGAAATAAACCCTATTATTATGAATAGAGGAATTGATAGCAAGGATACAGATCTCCTGTATCAGATAAAATATTTCTATCATTAAAAATAGGCATTCCCCTCAGGATAATTGAAAAAAACTTAGATATACCTTCTGGGAATTTTAAAATTCTCTCCATTTGGCAATTACATTTAGATACAATATATAAGAATTCAGCTCTAATATCTGTTCTATGTGTCAACATGACAACTTTCATATTATATGACCACATATGCCAAAGGTATTTCCTAACATCTTCCCACGGAAAACCTTTACAATTCAAAAATAGCAATTAATATGATTCTATTAATTAATTTATCAGTTATTATTACATATCCTTTTCTTGCATTATCAAAGATGGGGCTATATGGAGTATTGATAAACTTTTCCTTTTAATCATATATGAATTGTCTGTGCTATTGTAATCTTATATACTTTCTTCTATGGCCTTGATAATAAATGCAAAAATATTCTGAATATATATTTTATTATTCTACATAAAAGTATAATATCCTTTAATTTTTTTTAATTAATTTGCTTACTGCTATTCATATATTATAGAATGTCTGCCTTTAAAAATGATAGTAATGTAATGCAAATAAATCACTATGCTGGATTTGAAGCACAGAAAATAAATATTGACACGTTTAATTTACTAAAACGTGCCTTGGATTTTTCAAGGGCTTCAGGTGGGGCATTTGACATAACAATTCGGCCTTTGACTGAACAAAGACAATCAATTGATCTGGGTGGTATTGCAAAAGGATATGCAGCTGATGAAGTTAAACGTGTGCTGTTGCAATATAAAATTGAAAATACCTTGATCAACTTGGGAGGAAACACTATAACAATGGGACATAATCCAACAGGGACACCCTGGCGGATTGGCATTCAGAACCCATTATTTGCTAGAGGACAATATATTGTGAGAATATCAGTCACAAATAAGACAGTTGTAACCTCTGGCAGCAATGAACAGTTTTTCATCAAAGAAGGGGAAAGATATCATCACATTATAGATCCACGTACGGGATATCCATCAAAGAATGAACTTTTAAGCGTAACTGTACTATGTGAATGTTCAACTGATGCGGATGCTGTGACCACTGCTCTTTTTGTACAGAATATTAATAAATCAATACCTTAATTAGTAGAAGTTGTTGTTATTATTCCATTTACAATTCTAAGTGCAATCAGTGTAGACTTGAAATAAGGTTGATCCATTGTTGTAAGGCTGCCGTCATCGTTTTTGATCATGACATTATGTTTACATGAAAAATCTATCCACTTCACTGAAGCACATGATGATACAGAAGAATGACCAGATACGCTCGTTTTAGACGATGTATTTGATGTGATTTTTGAATTACTTAGTGAACATGCTGTAAATGAGCTATTAACAAGCACCAGCATAACTAAAATAGTTAATAATTTCTTGTTGAATTTTTTCATTCGAGTTCTCCTTTATTAATTGATTTTTAAATATATATCGTAACATAAATAGGTTGTTGAATAACTAAATTTGTAAACATGAAACAAATCAATCAACTCCTATTTTAACTCTTAAATAAATAAGGCTAAATTCCTTACCTAACCTAAATAATATAATAAACTGCTAAAATTCTTGAATCTTTAATGATAGATAATGGTTATAGTATTCTTATTAAAAACAGGTCAAATATAAAATAATTTTATATTGATATACTGTTGGAATGGGATAAAACCCACTGACCTTCAGTGGGTTTTATGATACTATTCTTATAAGTATTCTGGATCTTATTTTCTGTTTTGTACATAAAAATGAAAGTCTTTGAACTTATGAATATTCTTTTATATTAATTTGTGGTAGAACTATCTGTATAAGCTTTTAAATCATATAATTGGCCAGAGTTGTCACCGCCGAAGCCTTCCATGTTTTGTCTATCCAAGTTTGTTGTGCTGCTGTCGGTAGAACTGTACTCGTTTGAAGAAACTAATTTACCGTTCTGCTTAACCCAATTCATGATTTGGATGGTAGTGCTTTTATCACTACGTCCGCCAGCCATTACATATCTTATTTCCCCATTTTTAACAAGCTGTTTAAACTGCGCTAGAGTAAGAATCTGATCGCTGCCTGCAAATCCACCTAAGGACATTACAGTCTCACCGGTTTGTATTATAATATCTGATGCAGAATTAGTATTAGAGCTGGGTACAACAAGCAAGTATTTTTGCTCGGCTGTTCTGTTTTTTTCAAGGAACTGTATAAGTGATGAACTACTACTTTCAGAGGAACCGCCTGAAAAGCTGCCGCTCATTTGTGATCCCTTGTTGGATAGCAGTTCTAAACCTGCTGTGGGGACAGAATTATCCAGCTTTACAAACATTGCAGCTGAGGAACCTACCAATGGTGTAATTGAAAGTCCAATTAAGGCTAATGATACTAAAGAGTATCTGAGCTTATTCATAGTACCTGATTCTGAGTTATTTCTTTTAAGGTTTAGTAAACTCAAAATTATTGAAGCAATAATGGTTGATACTGCAACTACCACTATCAATACCTTAATACTACTCGAGTAGCTGATGAAGTAGGATAGCATAAGCAGATGAACCGCGCCTGTCACTAAAAAGGCTGAAGGTAATAACCAAGTCTTCCAACCATCTCCCTTATAAAACTCCCACATTGAAGTGATGCCAATGGCTGCCAAAGCTGCTATTGGAGGAGCAAGCATTGTTAAATAATAAGGATGATAGGTTCCTGTAGTAAAACTAAAATATATAAATTCAGGCAAGAAACACATAAACCATAATAGTAATGACGATTTTCTCATATTGTCTAATCGAAATTTGAGCTTTTCTCCTATAGCTGCTGCTGCAAATCCAAATAAAGCTAGTGGCATAAACCAAACTATCTGGTCTGAGAGCATACTCTTAGTGAATAATCTAGTTAATCCTGCAGGTACTTGTGATCCAAAGTTACCTGAAAGACCTGAATTGCTTCCCGTGTGGCCATGGAATTGTCCCATCTGTTCATTACTACCAGTTAAGCCTTGATTTTCCTTACTACTTGAATTGTCTGAAGTTTTATTATTAGAAGACTGTTTTTGGGAAATTCCCGGATTTGAATTGCTGCCTAAACCTATTCTTTCTAGCCCATTATGTCCTACAATGAGCTCCATCTCAGTGTTATTTGTACTGCTGTCTACATATGGACGGCTGCTTGCAGGCGTTAAATCTACAGCCAGAGCCCAAGAGAGAGAAACTGCCGCCAAAACAACTGTACTAACTGCAAGATGGATTATCCTTTTCTTTAAAGAGACTGATGTTGCTAGAAGATAAGTAATATATAAAGCAGGAACTATCATGTAGGCTTCAGCCATTTTTACATTAAAACCTATGCCTACAAGCACTATACTCAATATAAGATACTTAAATTGCCCTTTTTCTGCAGCTATAAAAAGGCTCCAACAGGCAAACAGTAAGATCATAACAAGAACATTGTCAATTGTATTATTTCTGCTTGCTGCCACAAAAACCGGAGTTACAGCTAGGAATAGTGCTGCTAGGAGGCCCGAAGTATTTCCAAAGGACCTTTTAACAAGATGATATATAAGTATTACAGAAACGATTCCTGCCAAAGCTTGTGGTAAAATTATGCTCCATCCGCTGAAGCCCAATATTTTAGCTGAGATTGCCTGAAGCCAAAAACCAACTGGCGGCTTATCGATAGTAACAAAACCTGCAGGATCAAAGGATACAAAAAAAAAGTTTTTGAGACTCATGGTCATACTTTTAGCAGCTGCAGCATAGTAGGCGTTCGCTGTACCCTCTATACCTAAGTTTACAAAATTTAATACTGCGGATAGCAATATTATCAGCATTAGTGGAATGTATTGCTTGGTAAATTTTTCTTTTTTCATCAATTAATCCTCCGTATTAACTCACTCATTCGTCTTGAGTTCAAATTTTTTCATCATCATGATTAACTACACTTTCAATAATGTAATTTGGTCTATCTTTACTTTCATCAAATATTCTTCCTATATATTCTCCCATAATCCCCAAGCCACAAAGCATAAGGCCGAGTAATAAGAGATTGATTGGTAGAATCTAAGCTAAGTATGCTGCTACCTACAATCACGTCCCTTAAAAGGGATAAAAATAATTATTAGAATCTATGCAATAATTAAATTAATGTTGTATATAGTTATGATAAATTTACAGATAATATAGTTCACTTGTTTATGAAAGCTAAGGATTGTATGTAGTATCTTTTTCTTTTTTGTGGGTAAATGAAACATAAACAACAAGAGCAATAATAGTTATTGTAGATACCAAGCTTACTGGACCGGATCCCAGCCCAAGACCTCTATCATGTCCGTACGACAGCCAATCCGCAAATGAGGCTCCGAGAGGCCTTGTAATTATATAACCGAACCAGAAACAAAATATTTCATTCATACCAAACAGCTTATAGGCTACAGCCGGTACAGCAATCAAACCGATAAACATGAATCCGGATATCAAATTTCCTAAGTTCAGGTTCTCAGCAGTCATATCCCCTAGAGCAGTTCCAAGCATAAATGTTGAAACTACTGTAGCCCAGTAAAAAATCTCACGACGAAGTGTATAGATACTATGAACAGACAGGGTCTTTTCCACAGCATACCAAGCTATTAGTACAATAACCAAAATTGCCCCGAATATAGTAGTGGACATCACAAAACCAACATGCACAGCATCCGCTGCAGCTGTACCAAAAACAGCTACAGATACGACATTTAACCAATATTTCCATGGCACATGACGGTGTGATTTGATCTGCAGTATCATCGTTATAATCAAGACGACAGTCATAACTGCCATGAACGGACTAAAGGATAATGCCATATGTGATATAGGACCCGCTGCACTTTGAGTCATTCCAGGAGGGCTATGAATTCCCAGATGCGACAGAAAATCGGATGTTGCTTCACCCATTCCAGTAGATAATAGTTTAATAATCCAGAACATGATTGAAACTTGCGGAACTTTATTCAATGCGTGCTGTTCAGGAGTGTTCGATAATGTTTTACTCATACTTATTTTCATTGATAATCTACCTCCAAATTAAGTCAATGTGCGTTTAGTTGTCTAGTATTTTACATACTTTAACTTTACAGTTGGCATTTTACTAGTACACCAAAATTTAAAGTACATTTTAAATTATAATACCAATATCTTTAAAATTACTAAGAGAAACATTAAGAGCTGATTAAAATTTTCTAATGAAATTTTAATAATTATTTTATAAATAAAAAGATTGCCTTAGTTCAATGGTAAGAGTATAAAAGGGGAGCTTAAGACAAAACATTAATAAGTTATTTTTTTCTTTACAATATTTTATTAAAGTTATACTATGTTTACTAGAGAATATAATTTTGGTTGGTTTTAACCGAAAAACACCGTTATTTTTCGGTTTTTCCATAGACTTATGTAAATTCAAAGGAGGTAAAAAATGACCAAAGTTCTTATTGTTGAAGATGAAGCTGAAATTATAAGTTTTCTAGAACCAGAACTATCCTACGAAGGATATGAAGTGGACGTAGCAGGTGATGGTAGAACTGGTTTAAAAAAAAT